>NZ_JCACKQ010000077.1:0-30548 GCF_059505465.1 Symplocastrum torsivum
CCCAATTCCCAATTCCCAATTCCCAATTCCCAATTCCCAATTCCCAATTCCCAATGGCTTCCTCAGTTTAGGAGTAGAGCGGCTAAAAGCAGGGAAGCTACGACCCAGTTACGTTGTCTGGGAAGAAAACTATATTGTCCCCATTTTGGTATTAGAAGTCGTTTCCAAAACCTATGGTGGAGAATATGACGAAAAAATGACGGATTATGCCAAATTAGGGGTACTTTACTCTGTCATCTACAACCCTGACTACTGCTGTCGCGATAAGCATGACTCGTTTGAAGTTTATCGCTTAGTAGAGGGAGTTTATCAACGTCAACTGGGGGAACCTGTCTGGATGCCAGAAATTGGCTTAGGAATTGGGCCAGAGATTGGTACTTATGACAGGTGTCAGCGGGAGTGGTTGTACTGGTACGACTCTGAAGGTACTAGATTTCTTATGCCTGATGAGGCTGCTGAGCAGGAGCGGCAACGAACACAACGGTTAGCAGAGCGGTTGCGAGAACTAGGGATTGATCCAGAGCAAGTGTAGCGATCTGAACCTACTCTTTTTCATCTCTAGGTTCAGAAGATTTGAAGATAGGGTAATGTTGATGAGGATTTCCGATAGAACGCGATCGCACTCATTGGTACTATCGCTCAGCGTGAATATAGTCAACGAAGTAAAATCTCGGCTCCAGCCAAATTTTGAGCCAAGTAAACGCCGCTAAACCCAAGAGTGCCACAGTCATTAAGGGTAAACCTAAACTGAGGCGCAGTGCATCTGGCATTAAGGCAACTCCTGAAATCGTCAGAACAAAGTACCCTAAAAGCACTTTCTGCAAACGCTGTACCCTTTTCAATGCACCTCGACAGCTACTGCAATGCTGGGTGTGTTGTTTATAGCGATCTAGCACTTCCTCACGGTTATCGTTAAGTTTCCTTGTATCTGGAGTACTAAGCCCAACTTCGCGCCACGGTAGCTTTCCTTCGCAGTACTTATCAAACCAATTCCGAAACTCAATGACTAAGCGATCGGCACTTGTAGGTAGTTTGTAGGCAGTTTTCCAGCTTTCAACCTGTTGTCGCTGTTGCAGAAAATACTCTTGCTGCTGGAGCAAAATCATATCTCCCTCAAGTACCAGATTGCGATTATTGATGTGATCCCACCAGCGAGGCGTTAGCTGAAAAACGGTTTTGGCAAAGTTACGGGGAAATTGAGCGACGATCCTTGATTTACCTGGAGCCACAGGAATACAGTAGGTAACCAATCCAAGTTCCTTTCCCTTATCGCCAAAACTGATTGCATATTCCAAGCGGCAAGGAGGTTCAAAGGTAATTGTTGTGCTGAATCGTCCGGGGGTAGTAGCTTCAATTAAATTGAGTGTTGATTGCTCAATTTTGAGCAAAATTGGTGTCGCCCGTTCTCGATTTCCCTGTATTCCATGATGAGCAAAGGGAACATGGCTCGGATCGGCTACATTCTCAACCAGCGTTTGCCAGTCATAGTCTAAGTCGCGCACAAAAGAAGACCAGACAAACCCTTTACTGGCATCCACTTTAGGGGAGATTGGTCGGGGTGTAGCAGCAGCGAGTTCTGCGGAGTTGGTATCTAACCAAACCCAAAGCAAATCATTTTCCTGGCAACAAGGTAGTGCAATCGCACACAAGTTTTTTTGTTGATTAGCAACGAGTTGTGGATTTTCTGCCTGGGGAACCTTTGTACAGGTGCCTTGCTCATCAAACTGCCAGCCATGATAGCTACACATGAGATTACCCGTCTTCTCATCCACTCGTCCCTCACTTAAGGGGGCAAGTCGATGAGGGCATTGATCTAAAAACGCTCGATAAGTCTCAGATGAACTAGGCTTCCAAATGACTAAGCGAAGTCCTAAAAGAGTAACAGGGGTTGGTCGTTTTGGATCAAGGTCTTCGACAGGTGAGAGAGGATACCAATGCTGAAAAAAGTTAAACTCAGGTGGCATAGTGCAGCTAGTTTCAAGAATCCTGTGAGAATTATCTTAGAGGTTATGCCGACTAGAAGCGATCGCATCGTAAGAATTCAGAATCAACTCAAACCTCTCTCCTTTAAGAAGCTATTGCCCACCCACAAGTGCCAGAAGTTAAGACTGATAGGGGTGTACGGCAATACACCCCCACCTAATTAGAATCTGCAAGACAAAGCACAACCAACAAGAAAACGGTACGCTCAGCTTGCATAAACTTTCTTAGCCAAACGTTGAGCCATTCCAGCCCCACAACGATGCCTTAGCATCAGCAAACTCAATATAAACTCGATTAATTGGTACACCGAGCTTTTCGTTTACCACCTGACAAAAGTCCTGACTCATCGCTTTGGTTTGCGCCGGACTCATGCTACCGATGCTTTTGACCTCAATGTAGCAGACTGGCTCAACTGTACCCGCGAACGTCATTGCCACCTCTGGCTCAAAAGCCGTCATCACATATGACTCTGGCTTACCCAGGTGCGTTGCCAGCTTAGCAGAGAGAATTTTAAGCAATCCTTCGACAGCAGTTGGTGCTGGGATCGCGACAGATGTTTGTACTTTAATCAACGGCATATTGTTGTTAGTTGTTGGTTGTTAGTTGTTGGTTGTTAGTAGGAAAAATGTCTATAAAGGACTAACAATTAGCCGTAATACCCTACCCGCCATATTGCCAGCCAGTGTCTTCTAGTAAGATTTGTTTGCCCTCCCGGTGGATGCCTGAGGCGATAACTTCACCAACAAATACCGTGTGATCGCCTTGTTCCACTGAACCCACTACCTGGCACTCTATATAACCGAGTGAGTCGGAGATGATTGGACAGCCAGTTTCTCCTGTATAAAATTCCACATCCTCAAACCGATTGCCAACGCGACGCAGTGGCTGAAAGAATTTCTGAGCCAAATCTTTCTGTTCCTTCTCCAGGAAGCTGACGGCAAAAACCCCACTATTTTTGATCATGGCGTGGGACGTATGGTTTTTGTTGACGCAATTGACGACTTGTGGGGGTTTAAACGACGATTGCATTAACCAACTAATCGTAAAACCGTTAACGTTTTCTCCATCCTTAACACCGCAAATATAGATTCCGTGGGGAATATTGCGTAACATTGTTTTCTTCGCTTGTTCGTCTAGCAAGGGTCTACCTACTTGTAAATGTCCTACACTGCATCAGTTTATCAACCTTCATAGAAATCCCAGTTCTCCAGTTTGATAAATTAGCGCCATTGACTAGCTTTTTCGTCGAAAAACATTCCAGGCTTGATTTAGGATGCCTTCGCGATTGAAGTTGTGCTTAAAGTTCTTAAACTCACCTGCATCAAACCAGACACCGTTGCAGGCTGGACATTTTTCGTACCAGATACAGTGCTGGTCAATATCAACCATACGAGTCATTCTCGCGTTACACCGAGGGCAGTTAATATCTTCAGTGATTTTATCGAGCTGACTACCTGTTGCCGGGTCGCCAATATCCAAAAAGTGTTCAGAACCTTTCACAGCTTTGAGCTTTTCTGCCTCTAGGGAATCAAACCAAATTCCTTTACAGTAGAGGCAACGATCGACTTCAATCCCGGCACAGATGACTTGCTCTAAGCTTCCCCCACATTTTGGGCAAGTTGTTGGATTCATGGATTTTCTTGTTCACCCTATTTCCAGCTTAGGAGACTGGACGAGAGGGGCGGAAAAGATGGGAGTGTTCGGGGTGATAGAGACGCGATCGCGCTTCTCCCATACTTTGCCGTTGTCCTAGTTCTGAAGGTGCTGTTGCGCTAACTTCCAAGCCTGGAAACTCTGTCTTTCCTACTGCCTTTAAGGCTGGACTCACTACATAAAGTGTTGTCCGAATTAGATTCTCCTGTTGAGTCACGGCTGCCATTTCGGTGAGGGGAACCAGCCAAATTTGTTCATCTGGCCAACCAATCCGGAAGCAGACGGCTACAGGGGTATCGGCTGGGTAGTGTTCTAATAATTTCGCTTGTGCCTCTTCAACATGACGTGCAGCGAGGTACAGGCATAGACTGGCTTGATGGGCTGCCAGAGACGCTAATTCTTCCGACTCTGGGACGGCTGAGGCACGACCACTAATGCGGGTAAGGACGATTGTCTGTACCAATCCGGGAACCGTTAGCTCAACTCCAAGTTTTGCAGCAGCAGCTTGGAAGGCGCTGATACCTGGGATGAGTTCAAAGGGAACTTCCGCTTCTGCAAGGACTTGCATTTGCTCGTGGATGGCACTGTAGAGACTCAAGTCACCCGAATGGAGACGAACTACAGATTTATGCGATCGCACTCGCGAAATCATCAGTGGCAAAATCTCTTCTAGAGTCTTATTGCCAGTGCGAACAATTTCTGCATCGGGACGAACCTCCTGCAAAATCTGCTGCGGCACCAGCGAGTCAGCAAATACAATCACATCCGCCCGTTGGAGAATTTTCTGTGCCTTAACTGTCAATAAATCTGGGTCGCCAGGGCCTGCACCAACAATATAAACGGCTGGTGCTAAAGGAGGGAGGGAGTTTCTAAGCTGTGTAGATTCAGTAGGGTGAGACATAGATAAAGGCAGCTTGCCCAGAAAAGTTTCTAAATTAGCAAAATTATTCCGGATTCACTCTATTTCTTAAGAAATAAGAAATGGTAGATGCACCCTGGTTCAGCTCTAGAGTTTAACTCTAGGGCTTTTTTTTCTTTTTCTCTCGATGTCTTCACTCTTCTAGAGATTAGGTGTTAGGGGTTAGGTTGTAGGTGGTAGGTGGTAGGGGAGAGAGATTTTCATCGTAATGTTAGTGCGCTCTACTCGCATGGAGTCTAATCAGAACGATAATCCCATCGTTGTTCTTCAGGAGGAACAACATCCGGTAGGGGACGGCGCAAGAGATACAGCCACGCTAGACCAATCAGCCCCAAAGCGATTGCACTTAAGCTCACAATTTGAGCAATTCGTAGTGGACCAATCATCAAGCTATCCGTCCGAAATCCCTCAATCCAGACTCGACCCGCACTATAGGCAACCATATAAATCAGGGCTAGCGTTCCTACCTTCAGATGCGATCGCTTTTTTAAATCCCTAAAGAACAACGTCATCAGTATCCCGAAAACCATCAAATTCCATAGGGATTCGTAGAGGAAGGTAGGATGGAAATACTCAAAATTGATGAACTCTAGGGGGCGCTGCTGTGGTGGAATGTATAGCTTCCAAGGCATATTTGTCGGACGACCAAAAGCTTCAGAATTGAAGAAATTACCCCAACGCCCAATTGCTTGACCCAGAATTAGGGAAGGCACGACAAGATCGGCTAACTGCCAAATCGAGACTTTCTTAAGTCGCGCAAAAATCAGTGCCGCCAGAGTACCACCGATGATTGCTCCATGAATCGCAATCCCACCATTCCAAATCGCAATAATTTGGTCAGGGCGCTTAGAGTATTGCTCCCACTCAAACAGCACGTAGTAAAGTCTAGCCGCCGGAATTGCCGAGAGTACTAACCAGATTGCGAGGTCACCCAAGAGGTCTGGGTTAACATTACGGCGCTTCGCTAAGTCTTGAGAAAGACTGACTCCAATCAACACCGCCGAGGCAATCAACAGACCATACCAGCGGATTGCGAATGGCCCTAGTTCAAACAAAATCGGTCCTGGAGAAGCAAATTGAAACGCCAGCGTCAGAGAAGATATTGCTTGCAGCATCGAATTAGAGTTCTAGTTACGTTCACACATACCACTCAACACCACCAATCTTAATCACACTTCCAGGAGCTTGTATTGTTGGTACTGAGCCAATCGTTGTGATCTGACGGTGAGTAAGGACAAGACTGTTACTCAGCTCACGACCAATGGTCAAGGGGAAAGCCTTCCTTGAGATTACACTACCATCACAACGGTTCACTAAAAGCGCGATCGCACGTTGTGAGTTGTTCTGTACGTCCGTGAACAGCTTCTTATTAGTTAATTTAAGTTTTTAGAAAATGCGCTCAACGCTGTGTGTCGCACTCAAGAGATAAGGTCTAGTTCACTCTGGCACGAAAGCGAATGAAGCCATAGGAATTAGCGGGAGTACCTGGGGCAGTGGCATTCGGTAACGTGGTTGGGTTCGTCACCACATTCACAACCACAGCCCCATTGGTAGCGCCGCTGGCACAGAGTCCAGCAGGTATAGTTCCGGGCGTGAAAATTTGTCCTCGGTCAGCATCAGCAACATTAGTTAGATAAGCCGTTGGAGTTGTGGGAAGGTTAGTTGTACTCAGGGCGAGGGCAATACCTTGCTCGGCTCCTGCAGTACCACCATCTGTGGGCGTTAAGTTATTGAAGGTATTAGGAATAAAGGTGGTGTTGGCAGGGATGAGGTCGCAAATTTTCACATTGCTGGCGGCTTTCCCCCCATCCGATAAGAAGTAGATTGTGTACTCCACTTCATCTCCAGGCTGAACCAAGCCCCCATCAATTGCCCCACGTAGATAATTCGCGAACGGTGTGGGCCAGTTCACTGTAGTATCGTCGTTTGCATCGCCTGGATTGTCTACAAAACCTGTAATATCTGTACCGTTAATTCTCGTAATCCGCTTGACTAAGCGCAGGCGGGATGGAGATGTAGGTAGACTATTATTGTTAGGCCCAACTGTTGTAATGCGGCTTGCCACTGCATCTGTATCTAAAGTTGGTAAAGCGCCAGGGCATCGTCCGTTAGCGTTTCCACTGGTGGTTCTTTCCCAGCAAGCACTGGTATTGCTATCTTGTCCATTGGGGGTGAGGCTGATCGACTGACCAGCAGTAGCACCCGCTAGAGAAGACTGAAAGCTGGAGTTCCAGAGGTTTAGTGAGGCAGGTGGCGGTGTGTTGATGGCAGTGCCTGAGCCGTAGGCAATATAGTCAACGATGCGTTGCTGACTATCGTAAAGCCAGACATCATCCCCCGTGTTGTTCAGCTTTGCCGATTGTCCCAACCAGGTTTGAAACACTGCGTTGATAGCTTGATGGTTTGGTGTATTATCGCCAATCCAAATAACAGAATATCGTCCAGGTGGCAAAGTTGTACCGCTCGGAAATAAATAAGCTGGGTTACCCGTATTGCCAGTAATGCTGCCAATGCCATCTGTACTATTGGCGATGAGATTACCGTCAGCCAATCGCCAACCACTTAGGTCTACAGGGGATGAAGAGGCGTTGTAAAGTTCAATGAACTCATCATTTCCGGGGGAACCTGCACCTGTTTGCGCGTACAGCACCTCGTTGATCACAACTTGACCAGCAGCAGGTGAGATCGTGACGGTTTGAGCGATCGCTCTTAGGGACAATACACGCAGGAAAAACGTCGCGAGGCATAGGAATTTGAGGTAGCTAAATTGCCGAAATTTCATAGATTTTTTTCCGCTGATTGGTTGGCAACGGGTTCCACACGCGATTCCTGTTCTTGTGGCGGAGCAATCTCTTGATGTCCGAAGCCGTCAAAGAGTCCATTGAGCTTAACCGTCAAGCCAAAATAGGGGCCGCCTGCCGAGCGGGAACCACTGAAATCACGGTCATCCACTTCACCAAAGGCATATCCTGCCGATAAGCGGAGATTGGGAGTAAGGTAGTAGCCGAGTTCAAGGAGAAAGCCTGTCTCGCTATAGCCAGCAGAGGGCTGATTAATCCAACGAGCTTCACCCGTTAAATCCCAGGAGTATCCCAAGCGGTAACTAGCTCGTAGTTGTGCTAAAGAAAGGCTGCTAGTACCGACTAAATCCTCCGCTAAGTAAGAGGTGCTGTTGCGAATGGCATACTTGCCGTAGAACTCCCAGCGCCAGTTAGGGGCGTAGAGCAATTCCAGGGCTAAAAGATGTTCCCGTGAACCCGTACCACTGCCCTCCAAAATTGTTTCGGGAATAATTGAGGGATTTTTGCGGTATTCATAGCGCACTAAGGCGTTGAAACTATCCTTGTTGGGGTCGCGGTAGGCTAAACCGAAACGGAGGTTAGCTGTATCTCCCAGTCCCCGCAGCACTTGATTGGACGAGTTGGCTTGGTTATAGCGGAACAACGCCGTGAGTGCTGGGGAGATTTTTCCCGTCGCTGATGCTGAAATAACGGTATTGGAGCCACTAGAGGAGGTGCGATGTTCGTAGCGGGCGCTGGCATGGAACGCTGGATCATCGGTGTACTCTATCCCAATGCTGTAGCTATCTCCCGACCCAAAGCCGAGAACCGCAGCCGATTGCCCAACAGTATAAGGTTGAAAAAACCGAGTTCCGGCAGCCGTGCGACCAACGAAGTCACCAAAGACGTATTCGTAGGCGAGATTCAGGCGCAATCCAGGGGTCAGTCTGAAGGTATGGTTCAAACCAACCGCGCCTTGATTTGTAATTTCGTTTGCCCCACCCAAAATTGAGTAACGTCCGGTGATGGCGGTATTTTCACTTAGGTCGTGCGAACCCGCTACCTCTAGACTGGTGATCGCATTTCCCTCAAACTGACCACGAGTGTAAAACTGCTGCGCCAGACGGACATGAACATCTGGCAACACAGCCCAGTCCAACCCCAAGATGGTGCGATCGGGATAAACGGTATCGACATCTGAGGAGAGGGTGAGTTCATTTTGTGCCAGAAAGGTCAGGTTGGAGGTGAGGGGCAAGGTGAAACGCGATCGCAACTGATCAGAGTTGCTGCTTAAGGGACTGTTGGGCAGTCGATCTTCACGATCGCGATGCAGCCAATCCACCTCTAACCTGGCACTGCCAATTCGCTGCTCAATTCCTGCTGAAATCGTAGTCAGCGAATTATCAACAACACTACCGGGAAGGGGTTCTAGACGCGAGGTAAATAAATCCTCAAACGTGTTGAGCGGTCGTGGGGCAATCCCTTGATTGTCCTCGTGGTCATATTGCACACGCACATTGGTTGTGGGTGAGACTTGGGCGGTGACGTTTGCCCCATACCGCCGTTGACCAGGGACAAAACTAACCGTGGCATTATTGGCAAAGCCGCTATCAGCATCACGATAATAGGCACGACCCTGAATTCCTTGTGCAATCTTTACTTGGGCTTCAAAACGGTAGGCGGAACCCTCAACGAACCCTAAAACTTCAGAATCATTGCTGGAATGGGCGTATTCTGCAATTAGGTGAGTATCTGAACCGAGGGAGATGTACGCATCAGCACCATACAGTTCAAAGTCGCGAACCCCTTGATTTTCGTTTAAGTAAGTTGCCCCAATCCAACTTTCTTGATTGAGTTCCCGTGACAAGTGGTAGCGAACTCGACCGCCGTAGATATTATTGTCAGAACCTTCGCTTTCATACTGATACGTGACTACAATCCGCCGCACCAAAACCTCTCCCGTCTCGCTAACTTGGGTGCGAAGAAAGGGTTGGCGGAACAATAAGGTGCCGCGATCATAATCAATCTCATAATCTGGCCCCCGGTTGAGTTGTTTGCGCTCCAGGACTGTACCTGGACGAGTCAGTTCTTCTAACTCAACAAACACATTTTCACTACCAGGCACCAGTAACCGTTGGGACAGGAAGTAGTAACCACTGGTACCATCAGGCGGGATGGTATCCCGTTGAAATCCCTCAACGTTATCGCCATAAAAGGCTGTGACTTGTAGATTTCCTAGGTTGTAATTGCCTTTAAAGCCGTGGAGTTGGCGTGTGGTGGCGGTAAACTGCTGTGATGCTGTGGCAAACTCTTCGGTGTCGTAGTCTCCCCACATGGCGTAATCGGGATCGGCATTGGGGATGCGCGAAGACCGCTCAAAACGCAAGAACAAGCTATCTTGCGACGGGGTAGTGCTTTCAACAGTGGAACTATCGCCATAGACTGGATAGTTGCGATCTGCGCTTCGCAGCAGCGCTTCGCTATCGCAAAACTGGACATCTTGATAGAGGCGATTGACTCCATCACAGCTTTGGTTTAGGGTGCGATCGCTGTTATAAGCGCCAGTAAATAACCACTCTCCAATTGCCCCAGTCGCAAAAACCGACGTACTAAAGTCTAGTTGAGTACTGTTGTCACCATCAGCAGGTAGGAAGTCACGAAAACTCCCGTAATAATCCGTCCCCCGTTGTCCCAAGCGCAGATTGATTACGCCAGACATGAGGGAGGGACGCAGACTTGTCTCAAACTGAAGTTGGGTAAACGCTTCCAACTCGCCAGCAGTTGCCCGAATTCTTACCGTTTGCGCCTTCAGGTGGGATTGCAAGGTTGCTGTAAACTGTCCCTGGCGTGCCTGCACTTGCCAGCCAACTTGATCGCGATCGTAATCTGTCCCAACAAATTCACCAGCATTGGTAACCAGGGTGACAACTCCATTACGATTGGAGCGATTGCCATTCGCATCCAACAACTGACCTTGGATCGTTGCGGTGGAACGTCCATCGGCAGGAATTCGCGCCTCAACTGTTTCCACTCTCAGTTGCGTTGGTTCCCCCCGCACCTGTGCGGTAACAAAACTGGGTGAACTGGTAACGCCATTGGTTGTCGCTTGGGCGGTGATAGTGTTCTCTCCTTCCTGAAGAGCAACACCGTACCAGGTTTGAGTGACAAGTTTAGTCGTCTTATCTGTCTCTGTACGTCCAATTAAGGATGGATCTACCGCTACCCCATTGACCTGAAGTTTTACTTCGCTCCCTTCAGTAAATTGCAAAATCACAGTTGCGGCGGGAATATCAAGTACTGTGCCAGGGGTAGGTGTGAGAATCCTGACTTCTCCAGTTGCTAAAGGAGTGGAAGCGCTCTGAGTCTGGGATGTTAGGGTTCCGGGCTGCAAAGGTGAAGATTGCTCCTCTGCTCCCTTGCTTTCCTGTGTTAGCGATGAACTTGGTGTTAGTTGAGGTGAGGAAGTTTTTTCTCCCCCAACGGCTGGCGAAGTTTGAGCCTTCTCCCCAGTGACAGGAGCCATTGTTGGTGTCGGCAAAGGCTCAGGACTAGCAGCAGAAATGGCTTCAGGAGTGTTGAGTTGATTCTCACGCCCCAGATTTAAGGGTTCAGTTCGGGCAGGATGAGCAACCATGACGATACCCAAGGTTTCAACCGTCGCTGCCACCAGGAAGGCTTCTAAGAATTTTCGTCTCAGTTTCATTGGCCGTCGGACTCCTTATAGGTGGGGGTGACGGCAAAGTTCATTCGTCCCAAGCCACCGGGCTGCAAATGTACGAGTCGGGAGGGGCTATTACGTTCTTTGAAATAGAGGTTGGGAGCAAGGGTGTAGCCAGGGAGACTAGTCAGATCTAAAACCCCCGTTCGGTAACCCGAAATCACATTTGCCACGGAGAACAAACCATTGGCATCGGTAGTAATTCGGTTGCCGTCATCCATGAAGATCACAGCATTGGGAACTCCTGCCTCTCCAGGTTGCTGTTCGCCGTCAAAATTCTTATCCACAAACACCCGACCAATGAGAGTGCCGCAGTCGGAAAGAATTCCCGATCCAAGGCGCATCCGGTGCGTTACGGGACCATCCTTGACATCCTGACCATTGTCAGCACGTTCCCCGTTAACAATCGCTGAGTTTTGACCTGTGCCTCGCAGAGCATCGGGTGTCAATCGTGCGGCATAGACAATGTTCAACACCCGTTGCCCCTCACTGACTGGGAGTGTTGTGCCGTCTGCCGTCATCGTCACTGTTGAGCCATTTTGACTTGTCGTGATTGGCACTAAGGTTCCCTCTAGCTCACTCCGAACCGATTCTGGTAAGAGTTGGAATCCCAAGGGTAAGGTGTCAGTGACGACTAGGTTGTTTAAGGGGGCGCTAGCCAGGTTTCTAATCGAGAGGCGGTAAATTACCGTATCTCCGGGTTCGGCAGCGGCGCGATCGCCTGTTTTCGTAATTTGAATTTCTTGGGCTTGGCAAATGCTCGTGTTCAAGTCCAAAATGGCTACGACAAGTCCGACTTGATCCGACTCCCGAATTGTGATCGTTCCGTTGATCGATGCCCTACCGTCTTTGGTGCTAAAGGGTTTGCCGTCTAGGGACGTTGCTGTGTACGAAACAATTTCACCATTGCGGTGTCCGATAACGATGCGAAATTGCCGTTGGTCATAGATTGAATCTGGGGGAGGATTGACCACTAAAATATAGGTTCGCCCTTGATCCAACTGCCCCCGGCGAGGATCGAGCAAGAAGTTATAGGTTCCCTGCTCACCGTTGGTCAGGAAGAAGGGGTTACTATTTTGCGTATTGGGAGCGGCTCCTCTAGGAAGACTGTTACCGGGAAGATCGGGAAGTTCTGTCTGGGTGAGTGCCGCAACTTCTCCTAACTCGGTTCCCGTTGGAGCGCTTGGATTAACCTCGTACAACCCAACGCTAATTCCTGTGTAGTTTGCCAAAATTTCTCCGGCGCAACCTGTGACTCGTCCCAGTGGATCTTGTTGGGACTCCAAATTCGTGACAATCTGACCCGTAACCCCCTGAATAGTTTGCCCATTGGCTGAGTCGCTGTAGGTATAGGAGGCTTGATTGCTGATACTGATAGACTTAGTTCCGGTTTGAGTTTGAGCCAGCGCAGGCGTGAGGGCGGGCAAAATACTACCAACTAAAGCGATCGCAGCTAGCCGTTGGACTGGGTATTTTCGTGAACGAATGGGGGGGGGTGCTTGAGGTTGAACCACTGAACTTTCTCCTAAGTGACCCTACAGCCAATGGCAATTGGAGTAGTAGATGAGCGATGAGCTAGCGATTGGGTAACACAGCCAACCGGGACGCTAGCTAGGCTGCGCTCAAGGGGTCAGGGCAAAACCTGACGGTTAGTGTGAGTTGTTTAAAAAGCTTTTATGCAGTGAAGGTTGCATTCGCAGGTTGAATAAGTAAAGGCAGAAGGCAAAGGGCTTTTATGCAGGAGCGATTTATAGCAATTTGCACTGAGTAAACTACATTTTTTGCCTTCTGCCTTCTGCCTTTGTTTAACGTACTGTCACTTCATAGCTGGCACTCGCTGCTGTCGCTGGGTTGAGAGGCTTGCTAAAGTCCCAGCGAATGTGGGTGTAAGCCTCGGCTGGGGCTGGTCGTATTTCCACCGTGCCATCAGGAAGCGTGACTTGAATGGTGGGATTTTCGACAAACGTAGTGGCGTTGTCGATGCTGTAGGTCATCGTCGCTCCGTTATTGCTGTTTGCCGATTGCAAGATATAAGTAGTGCGTTGGGGAATGGGTTGAGTAATGACCAGGTTTTCGGCTGGGCGTTCACTGGTATTTTCACTACTGACGGTATAGCGCAGTACATCCCCCGGTTGAACTACAACTTGACCTTCCAGTGCTTGCCAGGTGACTTTTTCTTTGCCTGTCTCATCCAGTTCCACTAGCTTCTTCTGTGCGCTCAAGTTCAATTCAACTTGTTGGGGTTGGATGTTTTGAACTAGGTTTTCGCCAGCCTCTTGCAATTGAGCAAGTACAGGCATTCCGCTAACAAAGGGCATGGTTGCAATAAAAGCGATCGCGCCAAGAGCGGCAATATAAAACCGTTTCATGCTTCTAACTCCAAACTACAAAACTGTTGATTCGGTAAATAAAATTCATGCAATAACACTTCTTGGCTTGAGGACACGGCATGGTTGCAATGTCCTCAGGTTGTTTCCTACGGGAGGCGGCGTTGAAATGTGAATGTCCCTGTGCCGCCTGGTGCAACTTCGACTACGGTATCCACGTACTGGGTAACATCCTCACCGTCACCAGATGGAGTTGTTGTGATTGTTCCACCGCTAGAGTCAGCGGCTGTGCCAGGAATATTAATGGTGTCGAGTACACCGTCGCCGTTGCCATCCAGTGCCCAGTTATTGCCGTTTGTTGTGCCATCCTCTGTAATCACGAGATTATTCGCCGTTGTTAAGTTGATACTGCCAGTAGCTGCTGGATCAACGGCTGGGGCAACATTGGCGTAGGTGACACGGTACTCTATGATGTTCCCTGGCGCAGTTTGAGCGCTCAATAATGCTGTTTCTGTGGTGAAGTCCTGTATCACAGTGGTACCATCCGCCGCGAGAATCCGCGCTGCTTTCACTAGCGACAAGAAGCCTGTAAATAGGCGGTCAATCGTAATGTTGGCAGGCTCACCCGCAGTCGGCAGACCGTCGCCATCGGTATCGGTGAAAGCTGTAATCGGAACTGGGTAACCAGTTAACTGAGGTGTGTTAGCAGGTAGGTCAATCGTTACCTGATAATCAGCGGTAGCATCGGGGCTACCATTCGGTTGGAGTGTTAGTTTGGGCGGATCGGTAGCACTAGTACCCGTACCTTCGACGAACTCAAATCCAGTCGCCGTGTAAGTGTACCTTGCGATGTCTCCTGTTGTAGGGATTGTAATAGTGACCACTGTGCCAAGAGGCAGATCTCCAGGATTTGCTGGTGGTGTGGGCAACAGCGAAATGATTACTGGATCTGTGGTAGAGCTATTCTGAACGGTATTAGTAATCGTTCTGGGTTCAGGATTGGCTGGGGTGTCCTGAGGGATTCCTGGAGGAACTGTCGTAGACGCATTGGTGAAGTCAGTATCAGTAGTACCGTCTGGTCCTACAGCCTCAGGTGCATTATCTGGTGCATTGAGGATCGCCACTAGCGCTCCCACCGTCACAGATTGGGATGCACTAGCTTCACGTTCGCGATTCGCCGGAGCAGCAGGACTAGCATCACCATTCGCCGTGCCCACGTTGTCAATAGTGCGGACTTCATCGGCACCATCCGTGCCATCAGCATCTGGTTGGTTCTGAGTAGCAGCGCTATTGTCATTCGGCCCAGTGTTACCGAGTACGACTGTAACTTCGTCTTCAGGCTGAGCATTAAGATTAACGGTGACAGGCACTCTTACAATGACTGTAGCCCCAGGATTAATGGAAGGTGTAGCTACACCGGCTGCTGGGACATCAGTAAAGTTTACGCCATCAGTACTGTACTGAAGGGTTCCCGCTGTACCATTAGTAACTGTTGCTGTACCCGGAATAAAGATTGTGGTGGGGTCGTTACCGACGTTGGTAACGGTAAAGTCATAGTTGACGATATTACCTGGTTGCACTGTCCCGCCATTCACGTCTGTTGTAGGAACGTCTGCAGGCGTTACAGTGATACCTGCAACCTCTGCAATCTGAATGACAACCGTGTTAGAAGTTGCGTTAATTGCTACTCCTGGGTTGGCAGGGTCCTCATACGTGGCAGTTGCGGTGTTGCTGATCTCTGTTCCTGGGGGAGCAGGAGTTGCTACCTGGGCTAGGACTGGCTTCGCTAGCTGGAAAATACCGCTAACTAGAAGTGCTGTTGTAATTAGGGGACGAGCGTACTTCCAACGTTTTTTGGCAAGTCCGTTCATATTCACGTTTGCTCCTTCTTGACATAGAGAAAAATGAAAAATTCGCGCACGACTCCCGTTGACCAAGAATGGTGTTCTTGATCAGCCCACAAGATGAGGTAAGTTGTTTGGGTAATCGAATATCTGCGGCTTGCGCCTGAGCCAATGGCTAGTGCTATTTAGCCATGAGCAATCCTGCCATTTCTAAAGATGAGTAGGGCATTTAACCGGACTTGATGGGCGCGGTTCAGAGAAAGAGCGTCCTCTATGCCTCACCATAGGGATCTGTACTTTGCAATGCCTGCCACAGTTTGACTTGCTGCTGGGGACTCAATAAAGCTTTTGCCCCTGGATTATCATGTCGGTGGTCGCCTAGCGATTCAGAGCCGAGTTGGTTATAACCCGTGACAAGTTCGTAAATCCAGCTACGACTGTAGCCCGTTACCACTGCCACTTCATCAGTCAGCCTGCCTTGAGCCAATAACCAGATAATTTGGTAATGACAGGCTTCAACTGGGTCTATAGCTTGACGGTAACGGGCTTCAAGTTCGTCCAAGCCAAAATGTGGCTGGATGCTAATGCGTTTAGGCATAAGAGTCGAGTTGCACCTGATAGATAGCTTGGTCATACAACTGTCATATAACCGGACGCGAGATGACCAATGCACATCATTAAATATTGGTAATTTGCAAAAATCATTAGTAATTACTCGGATTTTCTGCACTAACTATGCTTCTACGTCCGTATATTCCCTATCTGTAATTTCTCGGAGGACGACTATCAGTATTTGGAGAGCAATTTTTTTTCTAGAGAGATGGGCAGAACGCGATCCAACTTTCGTCAATAAATACTGCCAAGCTCGTGGTTACGCTTTTACGGGGCGATTGCTGCCTAATTCTGTCCGGAGTATTCTTATAGCAGTTAGCGGTCAGCTATAGCGGTTCTCAAATAGATAAAATACAGCAACAGCATTTAAGTAGACTAATCGCAAACGTCTTCTGTACCTTAGTTATTCGAGAAACGCTATATCAGCTTTTTTGTTTTCCTGACTAGTAGCGCTGTTTCGCAGCTTTTAGCGATACCTCATTTCACTGAGAACTGCTATATTTCTCCAGACGCTCTGGTGAGGTCAAAAGCCGCAGTTAGTAACTTCCCTTGAGCATACTGCTAAAGATATTGAAGTTTTTGTCAATCGTACCAATCAAGTCCACAGCACTTGAGAGCGATCGCGGTGGTTTAGAAATCAGCGTATCCTCAGCAATTAAGCGATCGAAGTTAACTTTAACCTCCCCAATACGCTCAGTCCCATCATGATAAAACTTGACACCCGCTAGCTGCATGATTTTGATCAATTCCTGAGCCATAATCCCATAGCCAATCGTCGTGGGATGAATGCCATCTAGGGAGAATAAGCCACCATCCGTGCGACCATTGGCACCCGACCGAAAGAAGCGAGAATTTGGTACAGGAGAAAGCTTTTGCAAAGCAGGCGGCAGTTTGTAATCACCCCCAACTTTTTCCCACCAATCCGGTCTCGCTAAGGGGTCTTCAATGTAGCGCCGAGATGCCAAGCGGTCTAGTAAGCCAGCCGTTTCAAACACATACCAATCTCTGCCTTCACTTCGACTGCTGCGTACTGCCTCTGTGATTGATTCGTTGTACTGGTCAATTGCGCTATCAATTGCTCTTACCTCCTGACCTGTAAGATGCGGATGCTTGTCCGGGTCAAACTCTTCGTCGCTAATCCAAGGCAAGGTATAGAAGGGAAAGTATCGAGACCCCGCCGCCGCTTTTTTCCCCTCAAGGTCTTTATTGATACCACGAGCAAAGGGGGCGATGGTAACGTGAGGAACGGTTCCAAAAATCACATGACGAGCGCGGATTTGCTTAACTTCTGCAACAACCCTGTCGAGTTCAGCCTGGAAGTGAGTCGGACGCCAGACGGTATAGCGATCGTTAATTGCCATGTTGTCATAGCCTGTATCGCTCCAGACAACTTTGAATGTCAGAACACTACCCAAAGCATTATTTGCCCCGATGAGGACAATCAGCGTCTCAATACCATCCCCGTCGTTGGTTTCTTGCAAGCCTTCAGCGCCCAGTGCTGCCGCTGCTTGTAGTGGTGTGAGAGCCTTACCATTGGCATCTCGTGCTGAGTTCAAAACCCGGATTGCCGCACGTTCGTTATGATACTCGACGACCTGCCTGAGGTAATCGTCATCAGACGGATTCTCCTCTAATACTTGTTGGCAAATTTGTGCAGTCCGTGAGAGGGTGTTCCGCAGATCCCACCCATACACTGCCAAGTTGTGATTTATCGGTCTTTTTGGATCAGGTGGAATAGAACCAGCATCACGTTCCCAGTAATCCTCCACTTCATCCAAGTAGTTGCGTACAAACGAGAGAAACGAGGGGAATTCCCACCAATCTATGTTGAGACCAAACTTCTGATCGAGCTGTCGGGCTAGATGTTCTAGATTGATTGGCAACCCATCTCCTGGCCCCTCATAAGTTGGATAACGCAACTGATTCCAGCCCATTTCCCTGGCAATAATATTGGGATAGGAGAGTCGGGTATTAAAAATTGCTCCACTTTGAAAGCCATGAGTTAAAGAGTCACCAATTGTGACAAGCCGATGTTTGGGAGTTCCTTGTCTGTTGATATTAACAGGGATACCCAGGGTTGGGTCTATGACGGGTTCACGCGCATCCGGCTGGACATTGACATCGGGAGGTGTTTTAGCATCAAGCATGTTAGGCGTGAGTAGTCTTGCCATATTATCTCCTTTACTATTACGAGTATCAGGTTACTGGATGCTCCACAACCAATCGGCCAAAGTCCAGAACTTCTACTAATTTGCTTTTTAAAACTCTACACATTGACGTTAACTCTGAACCCTTTTTAGGTTCAAAGAGAGCAAGAAGGGGAGGTGGAACTAGCTCGGAGGTGATATAAATTACATCAGTCTTGAGGTGGTCTAATGATTTAGTTAAAAAAGGTATTTTCTATCTCTTTAGGTAGACTCGCTACGTGCAAGAGGTATTTAATCTACGAATAGACTACAGTTTTGACTGCATGGCTCAAATTCAGGCAATTTTTGGTCGGGGTTCCCTCTACTTAATTGGGAAATCCCGGAGATTCAAAGTCTTTATCAGTTATCGGTTTCAGGCAATGTGGTGGCTTATAGTTGGCTAAGCCACAAGAGCAATTAGCGATCGCGTTTGAGTGCTACAGGGTTTATGTTGCTTGAACGTTAGTCAGTTTTGGCTGGCGACAATCCAGCATTGAAACAATAAAACTCCATCAATTCAGTCTTCTACTACCTGAGAGATGCACAGGGTAAAGTTGTGCATCTCAAAGTTGCTTGTGTTAGATGACAAGGTATTGTTTCGAGGGTTCGCCGATCGCTTCTTGTCATGGCTGTTAGCTGTGTAAACACATATTGTGCTGATTGCTGAAACTAGTTGAATAAGGATAGTAGAAGATGAGTAGTGTTCAGGCAAAGTTTGCCGCGACTGAGACTGCATTTTGTGTAGAAGGTTATGAGAAAATTGAGTTCAGCCTTGTTTTTGTTAATGGGGCTTTTGATCTCAAGAATACGGAGCTTGCTGAGAACTACAGGAGTTTTGGGCGTTGCCTTGCAGTGGTTGACCACAATATCCATCGCATCTATGGCAATCAAATTGAAGCCTATTTCAATTACTACGATATTGACCTAACAATTTTTCCCATTGCCATTACTGAGCCAACCAAGACGATCGATACGTTTGCCACAATCATTAATGCCTTTGCTGAGTTTGGCTTGGTACGGAAGGAACCTGTCTTAATTGTTGGCGGTGGCTTGTTAACGGATGTTGCTGGATTTGCTTGTTCGGCGTATCGTCGCAGTACTAACTTTATTCGGGTTCCCACAACACTCATTGGTTTGATTGATGCTGGTGTCGCGATCAAAGTTGCGGTGAATCATGGCAAGCTGAAAAACCGTCTCGGTGCTTACCATCCACCAAAGCAGGTGATTCTCGACTTCTCCTTTTTGCAAACCCTGCCTACTGATCAAGTCCGTAATGGCATGGCAGAGTTGGTGAAGATTGCTGTAGTTTCCAACCTCCGAGTGTTCGAGTGGTTAGAGGCACACGGAGAAGAACTGCTTCGTACACACTTTGGCTACATCGACGGCACACCGGAACTGCAAGCGATCGCTCATCAAGTCAACTACGAGTCGATTAAGACGATGCTGGAGTTAGAAACTCCCAACTTGCATGAGATAGATCTCGATCGCGTCATCGCTTATGGACATACATGGAGTCCGACTCTAGAACTCGCGCCAGCAGTACCCTTGCTACATGGTCATGCCGTGGCAATTGATATGGCATTGTCAGCCACCATTGCTGCACGACGAGGATACATCACCGCCAATGATCGCGATCGCATCTTAGGACTAATGAGCCGCATTGGACTCTCACTTGACCATCCTCTCTTAGATAGCGACCTCTTGTGGCAAGCTACCCAATCAATTACGCAAACTCGTGATGGTTTGCAGCGTGCTGCTATGCCGCATCCAATCGGCACCTGCCACTTTGTTAACGACCTAACGGATGAGGAACTTAAAGCAGCGTTGGTTGAACACAAGCACCTGTGCAGCAGCTATCCTCGTGCAGGCGCAGGCATTGAGGCTTATGCAGGTAGTAGCCAGCAGTTAATTGGGAGTGGAACCAATGGTTAACACGCTCAATCAAAAGAGCCTAGAATCCCCTCGTCCCGTTACACCACTAGGCATTTTAACCGAGCATCTGCAAGCCGCCGCGCAGCTTCTCGACCAAGAAACCAGCGTGTCAGCCGACATCAAGCAACACGTACAGCAAGCGCTAAAGCTTGCATCCGGGTTGGACACATACGTTGAATCCTGTACTTCTCAAGAGTCTCCGGCTTTAAAAGCGATCGCTTTTAAAACCAGTCAGGAGAACTGGAACCAGCGATTCTCAGACGGTACGACAAATCGGCATCTGGAACAAGAGATGCTATCTGGACACGTCGAGGGACAAGCACTCAAGATGTTCGTTCACATGACTCGTGCCCAACGGGTATTAGACATCGGTATGTTTACAGGGTACTCGGCGTTAGCAATGGCAGAGGCTTTGCCAGAAGAGGGTGTCTTAGTGGCTTGCGAGGTCGATTCTTACGTCGCTACGTTTGCTCAAGAACTATTTCGTGAGTCACCACATGGAAACAAAATCCAGGTGGAATTAGGTTCAGCCTTGCAAACGCTCAATAAACTAGCAACGGCTCAAGAATCGTTCGATCTAGTGTTCATCGACGCTGATAAGAAGGAGTATGTGCAGTACTTCCAAACTGTACTCGATAGTAACTTGCTTGCTCGTGGCGGCTTCATCTGTGTGGATAATACGCTACTTCAAGGTCAACCCTATCTACCACCAGAAGAGCGAAGCGAAAACGGCGAAGCGATCGCGCAGTTCAACCGCGTTGTTGCTGCCGATCCTCGCGTTGAACAAGTACTGCTGCCAGTCCGTGACGGTTTAACGATTATTCGACACCTCTAACCAATGGGATAGGGAGATGAGCAACCTTAAGCCTTGCTCATCTTCCTGTATTCCTTCATGCAAGACTGTAATAAGAACAACATTCTGATGCTGAGCAATCCTGTTGCAATAACGAGTACTGCTGATAGTCTCCTAAGTGATACGGCGATCGCAAACTTTCAGCAGATTCTCAAGACACAAGGCTACCTGTACCTTGAGCGGTTACCCGATGATTTTGACCACCTAGTGTTCGCTAGTAAGTTTGGCGTGTTGCTGCCACACAAATACAACGGCGAATATGTATTCACCATCAAAGTCAATCCCAATCTTGGCGATCGCTATCCGGCGTTTACTACCAGTGAGGTTGAACCGCATACCGAAGGCTACGAGTATGAACATCGTCCCTTACATTACCAGTGCCTTTGGTGCGTGAGTCCAGCAACCTGTGGGGGTGGGCAAACCTTGTTAGCGGATGGTTACGCCTTCGTCAATTCACTATCAAACGAAGAACGCGAATACATCACTGTCTACAAATTTGAGTTTGTCACCCCTAGTGGCAGTATCGTTAAGCATCCACTCTACGATGTTGAGTCTGGAAAACAACCGATTGTTCGGTTTAACTTCAGCCAACTGCGCCGAAATAGCGATCGCACACTCAATAACATTGCCACTCGCTTCCTTCAGTTCTTTAACGACCAAAAGATTGCGATCAACTGGTCGAAGAATGATTTTCTGATCTGGGACAACTTCCGTATGTTGCACTCGCGGACGACTTATCAAGATCGCGATCGCGAACTCAAGCGAGTTTACCTCCGTGCTTAGTTATATAGCAGTAGCCACGAATGTTGGGACATTAAGGGGAGAAGAGCGTTCCTTAACTAGAGCCGATTTGACCCAAAGCTGACCGCCCAAAGCTGACTGCTGATGGCTATAAAATCCCAACTGCTAGCCTTGGCAACTGTTACAGATTGATTCTGCTGTAGTCCGACCTTCACTTATGACATCCCTTACACTGACACGGACACCAACGTCTACAGTGCTAAAAAGTCTGGGCACCCTCGCCTTACTACTGATTGCCCTCCCAATCAACAGCATTGCAGTCTTTGTTGCGTTGGTCTGGAATCTGCTTACCCAACCCTTACAAAAGAAGCCCACGCCAGCAAACGATCCAAAAACGATTATGCTGACGGGCGGTAAGATGACCAAGGCACTTCAGCTTGCACGCTCTTTTCATGCAATGGGTCATCGAGTCATCTTGGTGGAGACTCACAAGTATTGGCTGACAGGTCATCAATTTTCTAATGCAGTCGATCGCTTCTATACGGTTCCTGCACCACAAAAAGACCCGGAAGGCTACACCCAAGCGCTGCTGAATATTGCTAAACAGGAGAACGTAGACCTGTACGTTCCCGTCTGTAGCCCAGTTTCCAGCTACTATGACTCACTGGCAAAGCCTGTACTATCTGGGTGTTGCGAGGTACTTCACTTTGATGCTGACACCACAAAAATGCTGGATGATAAGTTTGCCTTTGCTGAGACGGCGCGATCGCTTAACTTGTCCGTTCCCAAATCGTACCGCATCACCGATCCACAGCAAGTTCTAAACTTCGACTTCTCCAACGAAACTCGCCCATACATCCTCAAAAGCATTCCCTACGACTCCGTTCGACGCTTAAATCTCATCAAGCTACCCTGCGCGACACGAGAAGAAACAGCCGCTTTTGTGCAAAGTCTGCCAATTAGCGAAGAGAAACCCTGGATTATGCAAGAGTTCATCCCCGGACAAGAATACTGTACGCACAGTACGGTAAAAGATGGGGAGTTACGCTTGCACTGCTGCTGTGAGTCATCAGCTTTTCAGGTTAACTACGAGAACGTTGACAATCCTCAAATCCTTGAATGGGTTCAGCATTTTGTCAAAGAACTGAAGCTGACTGGGCAAGCATCTTTTGATTTCATTCAAGCGGAGGATGGGACGGTATATGCGATCGAGTGCAACCCCCGTACCCATTCTGCAATCACGATGTTCTACAATCACCCAGGTGTAGCAGAGGCGTATCTAGGCAAAGAACCCCTAGCTGAACCACTGCAACCTCTTCCAACAAGCAAGCCAACTTATTGGCTGTATCACGAGTTATGGCGACTTACTCAAGTTCGTTCGTGGCAGCAATTGCAAACTTGGATGAATACAATTTGGCGAGGCACCGATGCCATTTTTCAGGTTAATGACCCAATTCCTTTCCTAACCGTTCATCACTGGCAAATTCCCCTGTTGCTCCTTGACAATCTGCGCCGATTAGGTAGTTGGATCAGAATTGACTTTAATATTGGCAAACTCGTGGAGATAGGAGGGGACTAATTGAGAAAGGGAAAGGGTAAGGGAGAAAGGGAAAAGGTTGATGTGTCGTCCTTTTCCCGAACCCAACAGGCAAGTTATTTCGGCGCAACTCTAATACACTCCGCTTCACTGCCTCACCAGTCGGCATCAGTACCCAGATAGCTCCATACAATCCATTCACAGTGTAAGCTCATGACAACTACGCTCAATAACAACGTCTCTTCAGTAGAAGCCAAGAAAAAACTGTTTGGCATGGTCTTGGCGTTTATTCAAAGTCAGTGCATTTATACTGCTACTCGCTTAGGAATTTTCAACTTATTACATACACAAGGAGCGCAAAGTCTAGAGCAGATTGCACAACAAACCAACACACACCCTGAGCGGCTTTATTTCATCCTTCGTGCTTTAGCGCATTTAGAAGTCTTGCAAGAAAGTCCAGAACGAGTGTTTGCCCCGACTGAACTCTCGGAGTTGCTTGTCACTAACCAAGGGCCATCAATTGGACATTTTGCGATGCACCTGCTTGAACCTGCACAGTGGGATGCTTGGAAAGTGTTGGAAGAGGCATTGCACACTGGAGAAGTCCCGTTTGAACGTGCTAACGGGAAGGGAGTGTATGAGTTTTGCCAAGATAACGACTGGAGTGGTGAGGTTTTCATCAACGCCATGAGTTTTTTAACTGATCATGCTGTTGATGCTTTATTAGATGTCTACGACTTCAGCCGTTTTAATACAGTAATGGATGTGGGTGGTGGACAGGGTGGACTGATTGCTCGAATCGTCAAACGTTTTGATTGCAAAGGGATTTTGTTTGAGGTTCCCTATGTTGCTGAAACCGCTCCTGCTTATCTTCTTCAGCAAGGTGTTGAGCGAGATGCTGTCAAGATTGTAGCGGGTGATGTGTTCAAGGAGGTGCCAACGGGTGCAGATGCGATCGTCATGAAGTATTTCATCTCTGCTTGGAATGACGAAGATGCAATGAAAATTCTACACAACTGCAAGAAAGCCTTGCCTCCTCACGGCAGAATTGTCCTATTGCAAGCCTTTGTTCCCGATTTAGACGAACCCAAAGTCGCTCCCGATGGCATTATGCCAGGAGTATTTGCCGTGCAGGTGAATGTTGCTGTACCAGGAGGCGGATGGCGTACCAAGAAACACTTCCAGAAGTTATTCGAGCAGTGTGGGTTTCAGTTAGAAAAAGTGGTTGACAGCCAAACCAATCTCTCAGCAATGGAGTTTAGCCTAATCTGAAAATAAGCCAGAAGGCACAGGGCAGAAGGAATAAGGATTCCTCTGCTTCCCCTACCTTATCCACGGCTTTAAGTTTGCCAATATCTGCTGAACATTGAGATGAAGTTAAGTCCATTACATCGAAAAATTATTTCCTACCTTGAGCCGCTTCCAACAGGACACCAAGACCCGACAACTATTGGTTTACTTGAGCAAGGGAAGCTAAGACTTAGCGAAACTGTTACCAATATTTTGCGTTACTCCCGCCGAGGTCAACCAATGGTGTGGGACCCTTGGATACTCAAGGATGGTGATGTTTACCGTCTGTTTTACTTAGAGGGAGTAGAAGGACAGATGCCTTGGTGGACAATTAGTAAAATCCGTGGTGCGATTTCAACGGATTTAGAACACTGGCAAGAGATAGGAACTCTACTTGAGCCAGATTCTACAAATGCTTGGGAATCGGGAAGAGTCTGTGCGGGTTGCACTTACAAAGAGGATGGCGTTTATTATTTGTTCTACTCAGCAGGCGGTAAAGAACCGCCTCATCTACGAAATGAAGGAATTGGCTTGGCAGTATCTGAAGATGGATTGCACTTTTCACGATATAGCGATCGCCCTTTAGTCATGCCAAACCATGACGACCCTTGGTACGGACGCAGCAACTGGACAGGACATTTTCACTGGCGTGACCCATTTTTATTGAAGGATGAGCAAACAGGTAAATACTACCTGTTCATTTGTGCCTCTGCAAAAGCTCCTGGCAATTTTCAAGGATGTGTTGGTTTAGCCGTTGCAGATAAGATTACTGGACCTTACCAAATACTTCCACCTGCCGTCACAATGCCCACTGATGCCATAGAAAACTGGGCTTACTATCACATGGAACGACCACAAGTAATCCACAGAGATGGCAAGTATCACCTCTTTTTCTCGTGTTTCAAAATGTTCTTTAATCAAAAATGGCTACAAACTATCAAGCATAAACAAATTACTAACTCATCACTGTATTGGTATACTTCCGACCAAATTCATGGTTCTTACCAACCTATCAACAAAGATAACTTTGTTGTTATCGACAGTGAAAAGACGGGAATGTATGGAACGAACTTTCTGCAAATATCGACTAATCCAGAAGAATATCTTGCTTATGGCTGGTACCACAGATTGCACAGCCTAGAAGTTTCAAAAGCCTTTCGCGTTATCTGGAACACCTCCGTAGGACATTGCCAGTTAACGGCTTATTGACAAATACCTAGTTGTCTCAGTTTAAACTTGGCATTGGTACCAGGTAACTTATCTTTTTCAGACAAAAACTTATACGGTAAAGTAGACAAGTCAAAGGTCTTAAATATATGAGTAAATCAAGCTTGAACGCTTGAATAGCGAGTAAATCTCAAAAGTTTTACTTTTATATAATTCCCTGAAATTAAGAAAAAGGAACATGCTTGATCTAAAAAGCGCCAATAATCCTGAAGGTTGAGCAAACGGAAGTTCTGGAACTTGACAGTTATGAAAATCAAAGCAATTATTCCAGAAATATTACTTCATTAATAAAATCCGTAACTTATGCTACAAAAAATCAAGGATACAAAATTCTTAAATAGATATTAAGTCCTGCACAATCTCTCATTGTCCCTTTCCACCCTGCTATGCAGAGGGTGGATCTCTCGCAAGGTTCCGATGAATAGAATTTACCAAATCAATCGTCGCAAGTTTATCCAATACAGTTCACTCACTGTTGTGTCTGCTATCGTTGCAGCTTGCACCAGTAATTCCAATCAAACAGCATCCCAGAGTGCTTCCCCAACAGCTAGCGGAAAACTTGACAAAGTTAGTTACGGTACAAACTGGTTTGCTCAAGCTGAACATGGTGGCTTTTATCAAGCCGTTGCCACTGGTATCTATAAAGAGCATGGTCTGGATGTCACGATTAAGATGGGTGGACCTCAGGTCAATGGCACTCAGTTGCTGATGGGTGGTGCTGTTGATTTTTTCATGGGGTATGGGTCTGACGCGATTAAAGCTGTGGAAGCAGGAATTCCTAAGATTACTGTAGCGTCGATGTTCCAAAAAGACCCGCAAGTGTTGATTGCTCACCCAGATGTCGGCGTTGACTCTCTAGAAGACCTCAAAGGCAAGCCAATTATCGTCTCTGCGGCGGCAAATACAACCTTCTGGCCCTTCCTGAAGGGAAAGTTTGGCTTTACGGATGACCAGAAGCGTCCTTACAACTTTAATCCAGGGCCATTCTTAGCGGATAAAACCTCAGCCCAACAAGGCTACTTAACTTCTGAACCGCTCAAGATTGAGAAAGAGGGGAAATTTAAGCCTGTTGTGATGCTTCTGGCTGACAATGGCTACACACCGTATTCAACAACGATTGAAACGAAAAAAGAATTGGTTGAGAAGAACCCGGACTTGGTGCAACGCTTTGTCGATGCTTCGATTAAAGGTTGGTATAGCTATTTAGAAGATGACCCCAGTCCTGCGAATGAACTGATTAAGAAAGATAATCCGGAAATGACGGATGAGCAGATTGCCTATGGGATTGAAAATCTCAAAAAATATGGCATTATCATTTCTGGGGACGCAGAAACGAAGGGAATTGGCGCAATGACAGAAGAGCGCTGGAAATCATTTTTTGATACGCTGTCACAGCAGGGTGTCTTTAAAAAAGATACCGACTATAAACAAGCCTTCACCCTACAATTTATCAATAAGGGTGTAGATGCTTATAAGGCTTAAAGCATATATCTTAGTAGGATGTTCAGGTGCAAGGCTATAACCTGAAAATGAAGGCAAGAAATCCAAAATCCAAATTAAGATGAGTAATCACTCTGCCAACACTACTCCGCCGCAGTCTCAGGCGAGCGCATCAGGCACGACACCAAACGCGATCGCAATTAGCCACGTTAATAAGGTTTACTCCAACGGCACTGTCGCCTTACAAGACATGAGTCTCACCATTGGTGAGGGTGAATTTATCAGCTTAGTTGGGCCATCTGGATGTGGTAAAAGTACGGCGCTGCGCCTGATTGCTGGTTTAGGCAAGATGAATTCTGGCAGCATCAGTTTGGGTGAAGGTCAAAAAAAGCCGGAACTTGCCTTCGTCTTTCAGGAAGCAGCGCTGATGCCTTGGGCAAATGTGGTTGAAAATGTTCGTCTGCCTCTGAAGTTGGCGGGTGTTCCGAAGCGGGAATCTCGCACTACTGTGCAAGAAGCCCTCAATTTGGTAGGATTAGCAGGATTTGAGCGCAACTATCCGCGTGAACTCTCCGGTGGCATGAAAATGCGGGTATCGATCGCAAGGGCACTTGTTACAAAGCCTGACATTATGTTGATGGATGAACCGTTTGGTGCGTTGGATGAGATGACGCGCAGCAAACTCAACAGCGATTTGCTGAATCTTTGGCAACAAAAGCACTGGACGGTTGTTTTTGTCACGCACAACATCTACGAAGCGGTGTATTTATCGAATCGCGTAATTGTGATGGCCCCTCGTCCCGGACGGGTAGTAGCGGATGTGGCGATTGATGCACCTTATCCCCGTACTGAAGAATTCCGCACTTCTCGATTGTGTAATGAATATTGCCGGGAAGTTTCTGCGCGTTTAACAGAAGCGGTGACAGGCATTTCGGAAAGAGCCAGTGTAGCGTAAGGACAGTCAAAGAACAATACGGCACTTTAAAGATACCTATGCTTCCTACGCCCAATCAAAGTTCAATTGTTGCAAATGGTAGAACGAGTGCTGTGACTCGATCACCTCAACCGATTTGGTCAGCTTGGGTGAAAAAGTTAGCCTCGGTTGATGTTATTGCACCAGTGGTGGTTGGCATCCTAGCAATATTGGCTTGGGATATCTTTGTGCGGGTGACAAAGATGCCACCTTATTTGCTGCCTGGGCCGTTGCTGGTGGTGCAAACGCTGTTTAGAGATTGGAATACTCTGTTTCCTTCATTGATGATCACGCTACAAATTACGATTGCGGCTTTTGTTGCGGCAGTTGTTTCGGGACTTTTCGTTTCAATCTTGTTTACCCAGAGTAAGTGGATTGAACGCAGTTTTTTCCCCTATGCTGTAATTTTGCAGACAACGCCAATTGTTGCGATCGCGCCGTTAATCATCATCTGGCTAAAAAACAATACGTTTGCTGCCTTGGTAGTTTGTGCCTGGATTGTGGCATTCTTCCCAATTGTTTCTAATACGACGCTGGGACTTAATAGCGTTGACCATAATCTGAGTAACGTTTTCCAGCTTTATAAAGCTTCCCATTGGCAAACCCTCTTGTATCTGCGCTTACCTGCGGCGATGCCTTACTTTTTGGGTGGATTGCGGATTAGTGGAGGCTTAGCGTTGATTGGGGCTGTGGTAGCAGAGTTTGTTGCGGGTACGGGTGGGGCGCGATCAGGGCTAGCTTACCAAATCCTGATGGCAAGCTACAATCTGCAAATTCCTCGGATGTTTGCGGCTTTATTCATGACTACAGGTTTAGGTGTCATCATTTTTGTAGGGTTAACGGTTCTATCTGATTTTCTCCTAAGAAGCTGGCACGAGAGCGCCGTTAAGCAGGAAAATTAAGGCATTAGGTAGGAGAAAATACGATGATTCCAGCCGTGAATCACTACTGGCTGAAAAATGCCCATGTGCCTGTATCGCTATTGAATGTTGAGGATGCAGCGATTACCGCAAGGCAGACAAGGGATGGTTTGTCTTTGGTGGATATTGAAATTGCTGCTGGTGAAATTGTGCGTATTGTTGCAGCAGGTACGGACGAGATAGAAGAGACATCAATGGTAAATCTGCGGGGTGGGCAAGTTTGGCCGTGTTTCGTGGATATGCACACCCACCTGGATAAAGGTCATATTTGGGAGCGATCTCCTAATCCTGATGGTACCTTTCCCAGCGCTCTAGAAACAGCAAGAATTGATAGCCAGAAGTATTGGCAAGCTGAAGATGTCTATCGCCGCATGGAGTTTGGGATTAAGTGTAGCTACGCCCACGGAACCAAAGCAATTCGCACGCATATTGACTCGTTTGATGAACAAGCGGCAATCAGTCTAGGAGTATTCAAATGCCTTCAGCAAGAATGGTCAGATCGAGTGACGCTGCAAGCCGTTACTCTCGTTACTCTCGATTATTACCAAACCCCTGAAGGCATCATCCTCGCTGATCGTATTGCCGAAATTGGTGGCATCCTTGGTGGTGTAGCATTTATGCATCCTGATTTAGATGCCCAACTAGATACTGTATTCTCCCTTGCGAAAGAACGGAATCTAAACCTCGACTTCCATACTGATGAAACTGACGACCCTGATTCAATTTGCCTACAAAAAGTAGCAGACGCTGCCCTTCGCAACGAATTCACGGGGCAAATTATTTGTGGTCACTGCTGTAGTTTGGCAGTGCAATCACCAGAGGTAGTCGAAAAAACCCTTGATTTAGTCAAACAAGCCAGAATTGGCATCGTTAGCTTACCGATGTGCAATCTCTATCTCCAAGATAGACAACCTAACCGAACACCACGCGGGCGAGGAATAACACTACTACAGGAACTCAAACAACACGGCATTCCTGCTGCAGTGGCTAGTGATAACTGCCGTGACCCGTTTTATGGGTTTGGTGACCATGATGTTTTGGAAGTCTTCACCCAAGCTGTAAGAATTGCCCATTTAGATACGCCTTATGGCGATTCGCCTTGTACTGTTACCAAAACAGCCGCTGACTTAATCAATTTGCCAAACGTCGGACGGATTGGTGTCGGTCTTCCAGCAGATTTAATTGTCTTCAAAGGGCGCAGCTTTAGTGAAGTGTTATCCCGTTCTCAGCATGATCGAATTGTCCTCAGAAAGGGTAAGTCAATTGATACAACTTTACCGAATTATGCGGAGCTGGATGATTTAGTGGCGAGAAATACCATATGAAAACAATTGGAGAGTAAATAAGCTGCTACGCAGCTAAACTTAATAAACAGCGCTACCTGTATTTCTGTAGGTTCGCTCATTTGACAGGTTGAGGTGGAATTATAGGAAGCGGTTGCCCATAAAGAGGTAAAGAGCTGAAGGGGTGACAAGCAAGCAGAAAGCCTCATAAATTGGATGTTCTAGCCTATTGACCTACAAAAAGATATCCCATTAATGAACTTTTGAGGAAGTCAGCGTGCGAAAAAGCCTCCTTCCTTCAGTGAGGAAAGAGGCTTTTGTCTTTTGTGT
>NZ_JCACKQ010000078.1:0-27779 GCF_059505465.1 Symplocastrum torsivum
CCCAAGGAGTGATCTTTGGAATCCCCGCACCTTGATTGTCGGGGAGGATGTCAATCTGTCCAAGCAATAAACTTTCTTACTACAACAATCAAATCTGTAAAATAATTCATCCACGACTAAAAGCAGTGGATGAATTGCTGAATTGATATTAAGTTGTTTTATTGCAAGGCACTGCTTTGCGTGAGCATTAAGACAAAAACACTCACGCTCATTACCACTAAGACAATACCTAAACCAATTGATTGACCCAGAGGTTTTTGATTTTGTGAAGCTTTCATTTTTTTTGTTCTTATTATGAATGTAGATATGAACAATAACAGGATTTCATAGAGTTAAATGAGAAAAAGACAAATTACTTAATTAAATGCAACGAAGCTTAATATTATCGATAAGGCACAGGATGAAATTGTGGAAGAAAGGAACCTTCCTCTCCTCGACTTACCTTAAAGAAGCGATCGCGAATCTAATCCAACGACAGATCTAATGAAATCTCAAATAACGTAGGGTTCTATAAAGAAAGCGGATTTACCTTATAGATTCAACCAACTGAGGGGCAGATCACAAATGAATATGAAAATTACAATCTAGAACTATGGCGCGTGGCGATCAAATCTACGTTATCAAAGAATTTCTCAACATTCAGGGTGTCTACGAGCATCATGGAATTGACTGTGGAGACGGCACCGTTATCCATTGGCGTAAAGGGACGGACACAATTGAGCGTACAACACTGGCTACCTTTACTTCTCGCTCAAAGTCTCAAATCTATGTGCGGTCTTACTCAGTCTGTTATATTCCCGATGTAGTGGTTCAACGAGCGATGAGTCGATTAGGCGAAAGATACTACAACCTGCTATTTAATAACTGCGAACACTTTGCTACCTGGTGCAAAACGGGACGAAGTGAAAGTCAGCAAGTTAAAGATTTTCTGCCAGTACTCAGCCATATCAACACAGAAACCTTGGCTGAACCGATTAAACAAGCCCTTCAGGACGCTAACCCAGACGATGCTATACCGTTGTTGAACGAAGCACTAGCAGACATTAAAGTTGTTTGGGACAACATCCAACCCCAGTACAATAAAGCTGTTTTTGAGATGAACGCTTGGCATCAGGTTGCACAGCAAGCCGTTTCTCAAAATCGGGAAGACTTAGCGCGTGCGGCTATTAAGAAAAAGCTAAACTATCGCAAACAAGCCACCGAGATAAAAGCGAAACTAGAACAGCTAGCGACAATGACAGAAACACTTGTGCGTAACCGTACTTCCTCGCAAGAGATTTCGCTTTAGTCAAAATTATCCTTTGTCATCAATCCACTCTTCCTCAAGCTGTTGGTAGGCTGAGATAAGTAAGGCTAGGTAGAGCGAAGATGTCCCAGATGTTCGTACAAGGCGAAACAATTGCCGCGATCGCAACTGCGGTTGTCCCACAACAGGGGAGTGTAGGGATTGTACGGCTATCGGGTGCAGAGGCAATTGCGATCGCTCGTACCCTATTTCACCCACCAGGGCATCAGGCTTGGGAAAGTCACCGGATTCTCTACGGATATGTGCATCATCCCCAAACGCAACAACTAGTCGATGAAGCTCTGTTGCTAATTATGCAAGCTCCTCGCTCCTACACTCGTGAAGATGTTGTGGAATTCCATTGCCACGGCGGTATCATGCCAGTCCAGCAGGTATTGCAGTTGTGCATCGAGCAAGGAGCAAGGTTGGCACAACCCGGCGAGTTTACTCTGCGGGCATTTTTAAACGGGCGTTTGGATTTGACTCAGGCAGAAAGTATTGCCGACTTAGTCGGTTCTCGCTCACCCCAAGCCGCACAAGCAGCGCTTGCGGGCTTACAAGGGAAGCTTGCCGTGCCAATTCGCCAACTACGAGCCAATTGTCTCGATATCTTGGCAGAAATTGAAGCTCGAATTGATTTTGAGGAGGATTTGCCGCCATTAGATGAAGCCACGGTTGTTGCCCAAATTGAGCAAGTATTAGCGGAAGTGACTTGTATCCTGGCAACCGCTGATCAGGGAGAACTGCTCCGCACAGGTTTAAAAGTTGCCATTGTTGGGCGTCCAAATGTTGGGAAATCCAGTTTATTGAATGCTTGGAGTCGAAGCGATCGCGCGATCGTAACCGATCTCCCTGGCACTACCCGTGATGTGGTTGAGTCGCAGTTGGTGGTTGGAGGGATACCTGTACAAGTGCTGGATACAGCCGGAATACGTCCAACACTTGACCAAGTGGAGAAAATCGGCGTAGAGCGATCGCGTCGTGCGGCTCAAGCGGCTGACTTAGTATTACTTACAATTGATGCAACAACTGGCTGGACAACTGCTGATCAGGAAATCTATGAGCAGGTGCAACATCGCCCTCTGATTCTAGTCATTAACAAAACCGACCTCGTTCCCTCTGCTACAGTATCCTTCCCAAACAGCATTAACCATAGTGTTACAACCGCTGCTGCTCACAACCAAGGCATTGAAGGCTTGGAAAAAGCGATTCTTGAGGCAGTACACACAGACAAGCTCAAAGCCGCTGATCTAGATTTAGCAATAAATCAACGGCAAGCTGCTGCCTTAACCAGAGCAAAACTATCACTTCATCAAGTGCAAGAGACAATCACCCAGCAATTACCCTTAGATTTTTGGACAATCGATCTTCGAGGTGCGATTCAAGCATTGGGAGAAATCACAGGTGAGGAAGTTACTGAATCCGTTCTTGATCGAATTTTCAGTCGCTTTTGTATTGGGAAGTAGCTACAGCAATCCTCTGGTGCCTATTACCACCAATCGGTTACAGGCAAAAATTATGTTTTTAACCTTCATTGCTAAGCTAATAGGCATTCGAGTTGTATATAGCGAAAAGCTATAAGGCTTGCTGCTCCTATCCATTTAGAAGACGAACATTTTGAATGTCTGAATTGCTTAGTCTTGATGCAGTGACAGGATTGGGTTGTTAGAATACAGTCTTTTCTTGATCTGGATGCCAAGACTGGTCGTTATTGGGTGCGATCGCGTAGCAAAAATCATCACTTCTTTTTGAAGAGTACAATCTCTTGAGGACAATTTTTGTGCAAATCTTGAAAGAATTGGGAACCCTAAGACTACAACAGGTGCCTCAGCAATTATGTCACAGGTTCAATACGACGAGTACAAAAAAAGTCAAAGTAGCGCTGCAACAAAAGCGTCAGAGGGCTTAGGTATGACAAACTCCAGTGATCGAGATTCTTGCCTCATCCTAATTGCAGATGATGATCGGTTCACACGACTAATGCTTCGGCAAGTTATGGAAACCGAAGGGTACAAGGTGGAAGAAGCGGGGGATGGAAAGCAGTGTCTTGCTGCTTATGAGAAATACAAGCCCGATATGGTGCTGCTAGATGCCATGATGCCCGTAATGGATGGCTTTGCCTGCTGCGCCCAACTGCAAACGCTTATGGAACGCGATTCCCTTGACGGTAGCTCCGCTCTACGCACTCCTGTGTTGATGATCACTGGACTCAATGACCAAGCCTCGGTTAATTGGGCATTTGAAGCGGGTGCTACTGATTTAGTTACTAAACCAATTCACCCCCCTGTATTAATGCGGCGTGTCCGTCGTCTTCTCGAAGCAAGTTGGGCAGAAAAGTCGTTGCGGGAGAGGGAGAGACAGTATCGATCTGTAGTTGAAAACGTCAAAGAAGTAATCTTCCAGACTAATGCGGCTGGTACCTGGACATTCCTCAATCCGGCTTGGACAGATCTCACTGGCTTTGCCGTTGCAGAAAGTGTAGGGACAAATTTCCTGAAGTACGTTCATCCAGATGATCAGCAACTACATCAGGAACTATGGCAGTCACTCCTCAAAGGCAAAGAAGCCTCTTGTCTGCAAGAGATCAGGTATTTGACCAAGACAGGAGAGTCTCGTTGGGTGGAAATTCATGCCCATCCTACACAGTCGGCGAATGGAAGTTTGACTGGCATCTCCGGCATCATCAGAGATATTACGGAGCGGATTTATACGGAAGCTTTAGAGAGAGAGAAACTGAAGCTGGAAACTGAAATCGTCGAGCGCAAACGCACAGAGAACGTGATTCGCAATGCTCTCTCCAAGGAAAAAGAACTGGCTGAACTTCAATCTCAGATTATCACCACCATCTCCCACGAGTTCCGCACCCCACTAACAACGATTCGCTCGTCTAGCGACTTACTCAAATGTTATAGCCAGAATTGGACAGAGGAGAAAAAGTTAAAACATTTCCAGCGAATTGAGGACGCTGTTGAACATATGAGCAATTTGCTTAGTGATGTTATCCTCATTGGTCAAGCCGAAGCCGGACAACTGAAATTCAACCCAACTCAGGTAGATTTGGAGAATTGGTGTCGTGAGATGATTGACGATTGGCAACTGAGTTTAGGGAACCAGGTAGATGAGGGTTCTCCTCAAATTATTGTTTCGGTTCAGGGAAATGCCACTCAGGCAAATCTCGATGAGAAGCTGCTGCGGCAGATTTTGACGAATTTACTATCCAATGCTGTTAAATTTTCTCCCAAAACAGGAACTGTGCATTTCGATTTAGTGTGTCAGGAAGAGCAGGCGATTTTCTGCATTAAGGATAAAGGCATTGGCATCCCAAAAGATGAGCAAGAGCAAGTGTTTGACTCCTTCTACAGAGCCAGTAATACGGGTACGATCGAGGGAACAGGAGCTGGCTTAGCGATCACAAAAAAGTGCGTGGAGTTACACCAGGGTCAAATCACAGTAGACAGCGAAGTAGGAGTGGGGACAACCTTTAGGGTCAAGTTACCATTGAACCTGAAGCCAACCTAGAAGAAAATTTTTAAAGGTTATCGCGCTTGAAGTTATCCTCTATTCGCTTCTGGTGGTGGGCAATTCTCGGATTGCTTTTAGTTTGTCTGCCAACACTGGGTACCCTTACTCCCAACACTGTTGAATCTGACGTAGCCGCTCTCGTCGCCTTTGGGCCGCGTGTCGCTGGGACACCTGCCTCGGAGCAAGCCCGTACCTATTTGATCGAGGAATACCGTCAAGCTGGCTATATGACTGAGCTGGGAAGATTTACCTACCCAAAGTTTGAAGACCTCGGCTCAACCCTTAGAGTTGAAGATGTAACCATTGAAGGTCGGGCGCTTGAGAGTTCAGCTGCGGGTCAACTCAGTGCGCCTCTCGTTTTCATCCCCGGCGTTGGGCGACCTGATGATTTTACCACTGTTGATGTGACAGGGGCGATCGCAATTGTACGCCGTGGTGAAATTCCCTTCCTGGAAAAAGCTAAGAATGCCGCTACAGCGGGTGCCGTTGGTCTAGTGATTGTCAACACTAGCCCAAAGCCGTTGTTTGGGATGCTAGGGGATGAAGTAAATATTCCTGTGTTTGGGCTATCGGGTGAACAAGGGGAACCACTGCTGCAAAAAGCGAGTACAGAGTCACTTAGAGCAAATCTCAACGTCAATGTTCGCCGACAAACTGTAACGGGTTACAACATCATCGCCCATCTCCCGGATGTAAAGCAGCCAAAAATACTCCTTGGCGCTCACTACGACTCAGTACCCAAATCTCCGGGTGCGAACGACAACGCTTCCGGTACAGCCGTTGTCCTTGAACTCGCTCGTCGCCTTGCGAATACCCCACAGAGTCATCAAGCTTGGTTCGTTGCTTTCGATGGTGAAGAAGACGGGTTAAGAGGCTCAAAGGCGTTTGTTAATACAGCCGAACCTCAGTTCCTGCCTAAGCTTCAAGCGATGCTAAACTTTGATATGGTTGGTGTCAATGACCAGCTTTTTGTCGGAGGTTCTGAGTCACTCACAGCTTTAGCTCAGAAAGCAGACCCAAAGATTTCCAAAATTCGCGATACAGGAAACAGTGACCATCAACCCTTTTCTGCCGCCGGGGTGCCTGTCGCCTTCTTCTATCGGGGGCAAGACCCAAACTACCACTCACCAGGCGACAAAGTCGTAGACCCCAAACTCCTAGAAGCAACAGCTCAGGTAGCACAGTCAGTTGTACGCTATCAGTTGGAGTCAGCTTCCAATCCCTAGTTTCCAGCCGCGACACCCTTGTTTGTCAGATGGAACTCGCCTCTCTGCTCAGACTCAATCGAGTGATTCGCGTCATTGGCTTTGACGATGCTCCCTTTATCCGCAACGCAGGTGGGAGTGTATCAATTGCTGGTGTTGTTTGTGCAGGGACTCGCTTTGAGGGGATGGTGTGGGGACAAGTCGAGCAGGATGGTTGGGATGCAACAGATGTGATCTTAGAGTTGCTATTGGGGCGAAAGTTTTTGCCACAACTCCATGTTGCCCTTTTCGATGGCATTGCCTTCGGTGGATTTAATGTAATTGACTTACCGAAGCTTTCAGAGCAACTGCAATTACCTTGTGTCGCTGTAATGCGACGGATGCCCAACCTAGCGGCTGTAGAACAAGCGATTCGCCGCCTACCCCAACCAGAGCAACGTCTTGAGCGGTTGCAAAGAGCTGGAACTATCCATGCTTATCCACCTTTTTTCTTTCAAGTATGCGGTGCTTGCCCCAAGGTAACGTTCTCGGTACTAGAACGTCTAACGGACTGCGGGAAAGTGCCAGAAGCCTTGCGTCTAGCTCATTTAATTGGTGCAGCAGTGATTAAGGGCGAGAGTGGAAGTACGGCTTAGGTTGTTGCAAAGGGAAAATGCGATCACAAACGCTTTTCTCGAAGTTACTGCAACGAATCAAGCAACTCGTCGTATGGCAGGCGAAGAGATAAATTTTAATTAAAAGCGTAGAAGTTGCCCCACCCTATGTCAGTTAGTCCTACCACTCACCTTCCTCCCTTAGAAAGTGGCGATCGCCTTACTCGCCAGGAATTCGAGCGTCGCTATCAGGCAATGCCGCAGATTAAAAAAGCTGAATTAATTGAACGAGTAGTGTACGTGGCTTCACCTGTGAGGATGACCAATCATGGTAGACCCCATGCTCAGCTTATGGCTTGGCTAACAGCCTATTGGGTTGCAACATCAGGTGTGGATATGGGCGATAACACTACTGTACGCCTTGACCTTGACAACGAGCCTCAACCCGATGCCTTACTGCGAATCGAGCCAGAGGTGGGTGGTAATTCTCGTATCAGTGATGATGATTATATTGAAGGGGCACCAGAGCTAGTTGCAGAAATCGCAGCTAGTAGTGCATCCTATGACCTCAACGACAAGCTCAATGCTTATCGTCGTAATGGAGTTCAAGAGTATATTGTCTGGCAAATTTATGAGAATCGCTTAGATTGGTTCAGCCTCCAAGAGGGGAGATATGTTTCACTGCAACCGGATGAGGCAGGTGTGATTCGCTCTTTTGTTTTCCCTGGATTATGGCTAGCGGTGAATGCATTGCGAGATGGGAACTTGCCTGATGTTTTAGCGGTTCTACAGCAGGGACTACAGACGGCAGAGCATCAGGCGTTTGTAGAGCGTTTGAACTGACATCTTGCACTCCTTTGCAATAACCCTCCAGGGGTTCAAACCCTAGGGCTTTTAGCGAAAGTCCACGTGTAGACTAAATACTTACTGTGCAAGGATTTCAGTCCATTTTAATGGACTTGGGCTATGAGCCGTGGACTTGAGTCTACGGCGGGTATGTGGGTTTGTTGAGAATGGTGCAAGATCTCAGTTTAAACCAACAGCAGTAGCCTAAGGTGCTGGGGAAATTGCTTTTAATCAGCTCTTCTCAAGATAAGCGATCGCCTTATCCTGTTCCAGAACGACACAAATTCGTGTTGCTACTCGTTCTGAATGGCAAGCATAAATAAGCAACTTTTTCAAGCTGGGTGATAGTAAAAAGCGACTCCAAGAATCAGGTAGGTGGCTAAGAGGAGGGTGCCATCGAGCCAGTTTGACCGTCCACCAAAGCTGATGAGATTGGTGACCATAACTGCGATCGCTAAAGCAATTACTTCAAAAGTATTGAAGTTGAGATCAATTGGTTGACCAATTGCCTGACCTACGAATACTAGAACTGGAGCAACAAATAGAGCAACCAGCAAACTATCGCCCGTTGCCGTAGAAACGGTTAAATCCATTTGATTTTTCAGGGCAAGCCGAACAACAATGATGTATCCTGCAACATCACTAATCAACGGCAGCAAAATCACTCCGGTAAATAGGGGAGTGAGTCCAAAGCGCTGAGTTTGAGACTCGATGACAGCGACAAACATCTCGGATTCAAAGGCAACGGCGACAGTAGACGCTAATAGGACGACAATCCACACCCATAATTTAGACCATCTCTGTTTTAAGGACGGTTCCGGTTCTGGGAAAGAGGGGATTCCATCAATTTCTTCATCAGCTAATCCAACTTCATAGAGGTAGCTGTGGGTTTTGAGGGAGAAAAGGAGCGTCAATCCATAGACGACAATTAGTATTGCTGAAACCACCAGCGAGAGATTGCGAATTGCGATCGCATCAACAATATTTGAGGTATCAATCACCATCGTCGGCAGTGCAATCGCAATTACTGCCAGCGTCATTGATGAGCCATTAACCTTTGCCAAAATCGGCTTAAACTCTTGCTCTTTGTAACGCAGTCCCCCAGTCAGCATCGCTAACCCTAATAGAAGGAGTAGCGCACTCAGAATACTGCCCGTGATGCTGGCTTCAACAATATCCACCAGCCCTTTGCGTAGTGCCATTAGGGCAATAATTAGTGCCGTTGCATTGCCAAACAGGGCATTAACTAATCCTCCAACCGACGGGCCTGTGACTACCGCTACCTTCTCCGTCGCCGTGGAAAGCCAAATCGAGAGGGGAATAATGGCGAGTGTGGAAGTCACAAAAACAGCTTCTTCACCCCAATTCAATAAATCAGCCGCCAGCGAAATGGGTACGAAGACCAAAAGAACTAGTGGAATAAGGTTTTTGATTGTCATAGCCTTCTGCACAATAGATTTACCCTACCTGATAATGGGTTAGTAGAGTATCAACTATTCACTGATCTAGAGAGTCATTTAAACGGCAAAAACTATATTGCTAGCGATCGCCCTACCATGGAAACCAATACTCCACTTCAGCCCAAATAAGCTCGGCGGTCATGTCACAACCTAGTGTTTCCCCAGACGAAAATCTCTCCGAACCACAGACCGAAACTCCCAGACCTAAAAAGAAGGGCAAGTCGCTCCCTCCGAAGCTCATCATCAAACTCGGCAAGTTTGTCTGGACAACTCTCTGGCACATCATGATGTCAAACCTCGCCCCACGCAACAAGGAGGGCGCGTACATTCGTCCAAGCAGCCAGTTTAGGAACTTCGCGGGATCGGAGGAAGGCAACCTCCATCCACCAGAAGCGGGACGCTACAACCTCTACGTTGGACTCGGCTGCCCTTGGGCACACCGCACCCTCGTCGTTCGGGCATTAAAGGGACTTGAAGAGGCAATATCAGTGTCCGTGGTGTCTCCTTCACCAACTGAAGGGGGTTGGGTGCTAAATCAAGAGCAGGAAGGCTGCCGTACACTAGCTGAGCTGTACCAACTGGCAGAACCAGGATACAGTGGGCGTTCTACAGTACCTGTGCTGTGGGACTTGAAGAAAAAAGCGATCGTCAACAATGAAAGTGCTGAGATCATCGTGATGCTGAATTCTCAGTTCAACGAGTTCGCTAAGAATCCTACACTAGACCTCTATCCGGAGGAACTGAGGGAGAAGATTGACTGGTGGAACGAAAAAATCTACCACTCGGTAAACAACGGCGTGTATCGTTGCGGCTTTGCTCAGACCCAAGAAGCGTACAATCATGTCTGCGATGAACTGTTTGCAACTCTAGATGAGATTGACGCAGCACTAGAGACGAGTCGATATCTCTGTGGGGACAGGGTTACACTTACAGATGTCCGTCTTTTCACTACGCTGTTCCGCTTTGATGTGGCGTACTACGGGCTGTTCAAGTGCAATCGCCGGAGAATTCAGGACTATAAAAACCTAGGAGGCTACCTTCGCGACTTGTATCAGCTTCCCGGAGTTGCTAGCACCTGTAGCCTAGAGAGTGTGAAGCAAGACTACTACGGAAACCTATTCCCACTCAATCCTGGTGGAATCATCCCCTCCGGTCCTGATATGACTAGCCTACTAGAACCCCACGGTCGCCAAAGCATCGGTAATACTTCAGGTGTGGTGATTAGCTAACGTTAAAAGTCAAAGAGGATGAGGGCAGCAAGCTGAGTTAGAGATTGCAGGGGAGTAATATAGAACAGCCACATATTTCAAACTAGCCGCAGGCAAGGACATTTTTGTAAAAACGAAGTCGCTTTACTCTCAGCATCCGGGTTGTGTATATGCGCTGGAGTAGGTCGGATGATGCCATTAAACAAATCATCCAGACCATAAGGAGTGAAGAACTGCCATTGCCCTTGAGTATCTAACCGAACACCTACAGCCGTCGCCGTGTGCAGCCAATCAGTAACTCCATCTTCAGTGCTACTGTAGGGTCTGCGACCTGGACGCCAACGTGCAAAACTTGCTTGATTTTTGACATCAAACTTGTAGTCAGGAAACTGCGCTGTGAGGGTAGCCTTTGCCGTGAGTTCTTGGGAACGATTGCCAAGTGCATCAAAAAAGGCAATATCAAAGTCATTGATGACTAACTGACAGTCGTTGCCAAACAGCGATCGCCAAACTGTATTTCGTACCGCACCACCCGCCAACCACCAGTGAGGGAGATTGAGAAGTGCGATCACAGGTAGTACAGCTCCAATAGGCGAATCAACTAGAAGCGTCTGAAGGCGAGTAGCACTATCCATACTTATTCCTGAGAGATTATCTGACCTACCCGCTTCAATATCTGGAGAACATCGTAGAGCTGGTTTCGGTGAGGGAGAAGCGAAAATACATCTGATACATCGTACTGAGGAGGTGCTTGTTGGCTTAGCTTCAAAAAGGCAAACGTCCCCCCATTCGTCACCATGCCATAAATGGGGCGAACGGGATGAGGGTTCGCCATCATATACGCTAAGGCTTGGGGAATCGCTAACTCAATGTTAAGGTCGGTGTGCTTAGCTTCAAGCACCACAACCCAGAATCGATCCAGCACCACCAAAAAATCTATACGTCCCCGCAGAATCTCATCTTCAATAACAGTAGTGACTTCAACCGATACTTCGGAGCGCAGCTTAAAAGGGGAATCATAAAAACCCGCTAGTTCCAGCAAACGAGAGACAACAATGAGATTGACCGCCCCTTCTGCTAGGGGTCCATCTGCCTGATGGTAGCGGTATCTGTATCTAATCGGGTCTAACGCGGCTTGCTCCTGTTGGGTGAGTTCGGACAACTCCTCAAACCATTCCGTAAAGAACTGCTCGTCCTCTGTCCGCCGCAGCTCGAACTTGGCATGAGCATCATTGAGTGTTTTGATGCTTTGAGTAATTGCTGTTTGAACCATCGTTTTTTGTTCTAGTCTTTCCCGTAAATGTAAGCGATCGCCAAACCGTATTTTGTACCGCACCACCTGCCAACAAACGTTAAGCCTGATTGTGCTTGGACATACCAAGGATTATCATTCCCAATCAAGATTTCTCCAGAATTAGTGATAGAGCCAGTCCTGTCTGAGGATAGAACACTCACAATTCACTGATTAATAACCTTGTGGAATAACAACAAGAGATACAAATTATGACATCAGATAATCCTCAAGATAATCGGGACGATAACGCTCAATATGACCCTGAAGATAATCCTGGAACCCAGACACACATCCCAAACACAGAAGAGGGTAACACTCCGCTTGATGAGAGATATCGCATGACGGGTCAAGAATCCGGTTCTGACGTTAGTCCCGGTGCCGAACCTGAAGCTCCTGGAGGTGAAGTTAAGGTGGTTGGTGCGCCTAATCAAGGAACTGACTCTCGTTAACTAGTAACTAGAATTCAAAACAAGCCTCCGTCTTAGTCTTGGTTGGGGGCTTGTTTTGTGGAGAGCGATCACTCTCAAACAAGCCAGTACTACTTATATTCGTCAGACTAGAGTTATCACCATAAAAAAGCTGACTTTCCTTGTGGATAACTTTATGAAAACCCTATCGCCTAGCGATGTTAATTCTCTACCTGCTGGTGGTTCTGACCCATTGAGGTTTGACTGGAAGGAGGGGTGGTACCCAGTCCATTATGTCTCTGACCTGGATAAGTCAAAACCAACACCCTTTACGCTGCTGGCTATAGACTTTGTCATCTGGTGGGACTCAACTGCCTCCTGTTGGAGGGTATTTGAGGACAAATGCCCTCACCGCCTTGCGCCTCTTTCAGAAGGTAGGATTGCCGATGACGGTTTGTTGGAGTGTCCTTATCACGGTTGGGCTTTCTCTGGCGAAGGTCAGTGCGATCGCATCCCGCAGCAGGTTGAGGACTTAGCAGCGCAGGCTTCCAAAAGAACCTGTGTGGTGAGTCTACCTACAGCCGAAAGGCAGGGACTGTTGTTCGCCTATCCTGGATTGCCAGAAAATGCTTCTAGAACTCCAGTTCCAATCATTGAGGCACTAGAGGAATCGCCTTCCGAGTGGGTCTGCATTGACACGTTTAGAGACCTTCCTTATGACGCTCTTACGCTCTTGGAGAACGTGATTGATGCTAGCCATATTCCCTACACGCACCATCGGTCGGTCGGGAATAGATCGTTTGCTGGTCCCGTTGAGCTTGAGGTGAAAGAGTCAGGAAAACAGGGCTTTCAAGGAGTTTGGGAGTCTGGGCCGCGACTAGGAACGCTGGGGCAACAGGATACAACATTCCTTGCACCAGGGTTGATGTGGCATGACCTGACATCCAAGCAGTTTGGTAGAACATTAACCGTCGTTTACGCTACCCCAATTCGCAAGGGTTCTTGCCGCATCTTTGCACGCTTTCCCTTCAAGTTTTCCTCCAAAGTACCTGGCTTGTTCATGAAGCTGACACCGCGCTGGTTCTCCCACATTGGGCAAAATGCGGTTTTGGAAGATGACCAAATTTTCCTGCACCATCAGGAGCGAACGTACACAACGAAAAAGATGAAAGTTTCTTTCCCCAATCACCAGTCCCCAGTCGCAAGTATCATATAGGAAAACACCTCACTTCATGCTGCATCGTTCATCCAAAGAGGGACTTATCTGCATCACACAACCGAAGCACGCTTGGGTTGCGGGTGAGTTGGCGCGGGCTTGGGGCAATGAACAGTTTGGGCAGTTTGTCCCCACGTCTGAAGTCTGTCTAGCCGCAGAGCAACATGATATCGGCTGGCTCTTTTGGGAACAAGCACCCACTCTCAACCTCCAAACTGGCTACCCCTATCGGTTCACTGAACTGCCGACACCAGTGCATATCGAGATTTGGTCAGGTGCTAAACAGCTAGCAATGCCTTTGGGTAGGTATGCGTCATTGCTGATCTCACTACACGGCACTGGGCTATACGAGCGATATCGAGGTTGGCAGAACTCTGCCGAGTCTAGTCAAATCGTACAGAAATTCCTCGATAGTCAGTATGCCTTTCAACAACAGCTCATTGCTAGTCTGAACAAAGACCCGTACTATGCCCCTTATGCAACACCAGAAGTCATCAAGCACAATCAAAAGTTGGTGACAGCCTGGGATGCTCTTTCACTAATCGTGTGTCAGAAATTAACGGATTTTCAGCAGCTAGAGCAGGTGCCGACAGTTGATGGCGAAACCGTACTAAAGTTAACCCACATCAGCGATGACCCTCACCAGATAACGATATCTCCTTGGCCGTTTCAGGTAAGTGAAGTCAGGCTGGTTTATGAAGGACGGCTTTTACAAGAAACGTTTACGGATGAGACAGCGATGCGAGAATCACTCACAAGCGATCGCTGGGTAACCCTAAGCAGTATCCTGAAGCCAGAGTAACTTGCTTTGCCCTAGTGATAGTCGCTAATGATAGGCGATCGCAAAACGACTCGGAACGAGCATCATTTCGGTGGAGTTGTGTCAAATCATTCCCCAGCGCTAAAGACTTGTTGTGCTGTCACAAGTGACCGCGCTTCCTATTCCGGAGGTTTCCTCCGGAATCCAGCGTCGGTCAAGTTCAACTCTGGGAATGTTGGGGATTCGATGCGGTTATCTCCCCTGAACTGACTAACCTGGTACTCACCCTCAACTAGCTGGTAGACCGAAAAAGTGGGTTGCTTTGGATTGCCAATAAAGCGTCTACCGCCTAACCCCAAGTAATCAACAATCCAATATTCCGGAATGCCCATTTCCTCATAATCCCTGGCTTTGGTCAGATAATCGTCTCGCCAGTTGGTGCTGACAACTTCTACTGCCAGTTTGACTGACTTTCCCTGTGAGATCGTTGATGATTTCTTCCACAGTGGCTCATCTTGCACGGCATCTTTGTCTAAGACTATGACATCGGGCTGATAACCTGAAGGAATACTAGGAGGCTTGACAAGGTACGTTCTGGGAATGAAGTAGCGGAGGCTTTTGCGATCAAGTTCTACATTCAGCTTTCGGTTGAGAAAAGCAGCGACTTCTTCGTGGGTAATGTGTATAGGATTCGTCATAACTTCGCGCCTCCCCAACGGTTAGTGAAAATTATCTGTTGCTCAACAAATCTAGACACAGCAAGGAAAAAAAAAAGCTGATAGCTGACGGCTTTCTGCTATCTTTACCAAGGGTTGCCTACCAATGTGAACGCTGCCCAATAATAAGGATGCGTCAACGGTCGATTTCCTGTTTGCGCTAGCTCTGGTGGTAAAGTCAGTACTCCCCCTGGTGTATACAACTGACCATCTTCGACTCGAACTTCCCCGTTCAACATCGCTATCTGTGCCTGTTGTAAGGCTACTGCTTTGATAGGAGCTGTCTTCAGCTTTTGATAGAAGTTTGTCATCAAGCCTAGTGTGCCTTCATCACTGACATACCACAAACTGGCGAGTGAGGACTTTACCCCAGCTTGCACTGACAACCCCGCAAAGCCGAGTTCGGCTTCCTCATCTCCTAAAGCCGAGCGACAGGCACTCAGTACTAATAATTCTACAGGTGGTTTATTCCATCCGAGTTGTGGCAACTGGTCAAGGCGTAGCTTGCTATTCCACAACTGAATGTATGAATTGCTTGCTGCACCAGGTAGGAAATTAGCATGAGTTGCTAGGTGGATAATTCCAAACGGTTCTTGTTTGCGTTGAGCTTTGAGATTATCTAGGGTAAAGGCACCGTCTAGGAAAGATTTACCTGTCCAGAGTTGCTTTGTGATGACATTTAACTCTAAAGGTACGGCTGGTAAGGGTCTTTTATCAGGAAATTCCTCAACACCCATCCCCAATACTTGAGAGTCTTTGATGTCTTTGTAGCGGGTATCGGTGAGGCTGAGACTAGGCATTAGTCCAACACTATACCGCTCTACTAGAAATTGTTTCCCATCGTTGAGTGCTGCAACTGCTACCGATCGCAAACCGACATCCATAATAAATACTAAGTTCTGGATACCTTGCGTCTGTAAATCTTCTTCTAATGGAGCAATTAACCACTGGTAAAGTTGCCGGGACGGGTACAAGTAGTCACGGTTGTCTCTAACATTGGTAACACTCTCGCGAAATGTATCTGCAACGTTCAGAACTTTTGGGCGCTTCGTACCCACTCGTTTACGAATCGCATTCCCTGTAGAGGTTACCAATAACAGTTCAAGTTCCTCGTTGTCCCTGTTAGGTTGTGCGTTAAGTGACGTATCAGGAGGCACAAACGTCACATAGATGAGGGCAGGTTTGACGCCTGTTGCTTTTTCTATATCCTGTAAAATCTCTTGTGCCTCAGGCAGCGTGCGGATTTCATTATTGGGAAGTCCTAAATGAGCTTCAAACTGGCGAGTGAATGCTTCATCGACTGGAGCCAATACCGGGTCAATTTCCACAGAGGGAAGACTTACATCGGTAGAGAGTTGGGATACTGGATTTTGCTGCGGGAGTATCGTCGCATCTACTGGTAAATCAGGTGGTACAGGATTCGGATCGACAGGATTTGGATCGATAGGATTTGGATCGATAGGATTTGGATCGACAGGATTCGGATCGATAGGATTTGGATCGATAGGATTTGGATCGACAGGATTTGGATCGATAGGATTTGGATCGATAGGATTTGGATCGATAGGATTTGGATCGATAGGATTTGGATCGATAGGAGTATCTATTGCTGAAGTAATCAGTTGAATATCGCTTGGTGCAACTCCTTGATTGTAGAGTTCAGGGTATACACCAAAGAGAATTTGATTGTCGCTTCCGGTTGCGATCGCACCTGCTGTACCATTAATCGCGTTGTAATCTGCTCCCACTGTAAAAGGCGTGTCAGTGGCACCACCGTCATGCCGAATGATTACAGAACCGCCAGTGATACCGCCAGCCGTAGAGATGCTTGTCGTTGTGTTTGTTTGGTCGGTGAACGTACCAGAAGCGCGGAAGAATTGCTCGCTTGTAATATCAACATTGCCACCAGTCCCTGCAACCCCTCCCTGAGCATTGATCGAAACAACATCAATGTCATTTTCCGGGTCAAGGGTCACATCACCAGCATCGCCCTGAGTTGAACTGGAGTCAATGATACCTGTCGTGATCTGGGTTAGGGCAGAAATTGTAATATCTCCACCCTCAGCTACCCCTGAAGAATTCAAATTACCAGTCTCTACAGAACCTGCTTCGCTAATCAGAGTGATGGCTGAACCATTGGTAGTGATGTCTTCGGTTGTAATGTCCTGGTTTGCTTGTAGTGTAATAGAGGCGTTGTCTAACCCGATGATCGCTCCATTAACTGCGATCGCACCTGTGGCAGACTGAATTGTTACGGGGTCAAAAAATGTAGTGGCATTTACCGTAATGTTACCCGTATTGTCTGAACCTCCGAAGGTGAGGAGACTAAAGCCATCTTCCAATGCAGCAAGGTCAGTTGTGCTTAGATTCAAAGCACCTGTATCACCAGTTCCCCCGATTTCAATATCTTGCCCAGAGGTGAACGGTTGAAGTACAAGCGCACCACTACTTCTGACCACTGGAGGAGTTGTCCGAACTGGAACAAAGTCAATCTCATTACTCGTGAGTGTGATATCGCCACCCCCTGCAAGCCCGCTAGCATCAACGCTTCCAGTCGCAATACTGTTAGCCGCTTGCAGTGTAATGTTTCCACCCCTACCCGTTCCATCCCCTGTGCAAACATTAATTACGGTTGTTGAACAAGAGCCAATAATCCCTGTAGCAGTTGCATTGTCTTGATTTGCTGTTGTCGTGTCAATCGTGCCACCACTCGTTACCTGAACCTCGCCACCATTTAAGGTGCCTCTGGTTTGAATGTCATCGACGTTAACATTGCCACCCACTGTAATGGTGATATCACCACCACTGCCGTTATTGCCTGTGGAGAGAACATCTAGCAAGCTAATATCACCACCTGCAATCAGGCTAATATCACCGCCATTGCCGTTACTACTCGTTGAGCGAATACTCTCTAAGGGGGGAATCGAAATGGTAATATCACCACCTGATGTAAGGCTAATATCACCACCATCTCCTGTCCCTGTCGCACCGTTCCAATCCGAAACAATCCGCGCCACCTGAATATCACCTGTCGCCTCCATAATCACCGTCCCAGCATTTTGCCCTGCTGTGCCCGATGACGTTGTAACTCTGTCAACCTCAATACTTCCCGGTGTTAATCCGGTAGTATCACCTGTAAAGTCAATTGGTGGCGTACCAATTCCCAGTTGAGGAACATTAGCCGGATACTCTAATGCAGCTTTTCCAGCTTGCAACACCAAGCTTGGAGTCGTCGTCAAAATCTCGAAATGCTCGTCGGTAGAAGGAATTGCACCAGAGGTATCTGGCTGAGTGATGGTAATGTTTCCTCCCCTGATGCTTCCTATCGCCTCAACTTTAAGTGCTGCACCTGTATAATTGCCAAAAACGACATCACCATTGGAACTGATAATCGGGTCGTAGAGACTGACAAAGCTACCAGGATTGCCGGATAAATCGAGTATTGAGAAGCTGCTACCACTGGTAAAGTGGGCATCTCCGGAGATGTCACCATTACTGACTAAACTGAGTTCACCACCACTTTGAAAAGGGGTCTGGGGATGATTTAGGGCAAGTATATCAATCCTCTCTTTACCCTGGATGTAAAGATTGCCTCCAGCTTGCGCCAAAAAAGGAGTGCTGACACTATCCCGCACCTGGACGGTATCCTGTGCTAATAACTGCAAGTCCCCTGTCGTCTGCAACTGACTTTCTACCAGCGTCAGGTTGTGGTTTGCCGAGAGGGTTGCGGCTTTTGCTCTAACATCTCCTCCGACTACATCCCCTGCGGCGATAGGAATTCCAGAACCAGAGAGTGCAACCGTTCCATCACTGTTAGTTGTTAACTCTGTCGCATTCGTGTCACTACCACCTGTTAACAGTTGGGGTAATGCTACAACTGGCAGTGTCCAAGCATTAGGCTGACTATCCGCTGCACCACTTAAAGGTTGTACCTCCAAGCTTAGAACACTTCCAGGTTGGCTCAGGCGAACTAAGCTCTCACCGGGTACTGCTGCCACATTGATATTACCGCCAGGTGCAGTAAGCTTCCCTGTATTGACAACAGTGCCGCCTAGAAGGGTGAGATTCTGTCCCGGTTGCACAGTTAATTCCCCATCGTTGAGAATTGCCCCAGGCATAGAGGTAGTAAAGGCAAAGTTGCTAGGTGTTCCGACGAGTGCGGCGTAGTCATTAGCACCCGTGGCACTAAACCAGTGATTGCCAAAGCTGATACCTGTAGCAGTGGTGGCGGTAAATGAGGCGGGGACATTTAGCTGAGCGTTTGAGCCAAAAATAATCCCTGCTGGGTTGATTAAGAATAGGTTGGAGTTACCACCCGTTACTTGCAGTAAACCGTTGATGACGGAGGGATTACCTCCAGTGACGCGAGAGAGGATATTGAGAATTTCAGGATTGGAAATGAAGTTCCCAATCTGGTTTGCGTCTAGTCCAAACTGACTAAAGCTATGAAACAGATTAGTGCCATCGTTGGATAATTGTCCTCCTGTGATGTCGAGGCGATTACCATCAGGAGTGACAATTGTATTGGTACTACCGTCTGAAGTGACAGGTTGTGCGATCGCGGATTGAGTTGCGATCGCACCTACTAAAGGCAGTAGTGTCAAGAATTGGCTGAGTTTTTTTGCGATCGCATTTCTGTTCCATGCAATCTCCTTCGGATGCACAGCTAAGCCTGGAAACAAACTCCAAGCTCTGATGACACCCAATCTCCTATCCATAGAGGTATTTTTTAAGGAGTAGTCGTACCTACCCAACTGCTCAGTTTTTACAACATCCCTAGTTTCGACCCAAAGGCTCTTGTGAGTTACTCTCAAGTGATACTTTCGGGCGTTGGTTGTGATAACCAGGTGGTGGGATGCTGACATTTGACACCTTGGAGCGAGGAAATTACGCAAAGGATTACCGCTAACTTCACCCCAAGATAGTTGTTAGTTATCCCAAGTTTTAAAGCTCAGCGGCAAAACTTTTCTACGCAGTGGACAAAGATTTCTACACCCATTCCTAAAGCTGTTTCATCAAAATCAAATCTTGGATGATGATGGGGATAGGCTAAATCTTTGGTGGGATTAGCAGACCCCAAAAAGAAGTAGCAACCTGGTACAGCTTGAAGGAAAAATGCCATATCTTCACCGCCCATAGTCTGACATTCTGGCACAATTCCTACTGGCGATTCTATAACCTCAGACGCAACTGAGCGAACTAGTTCAGCTATCTTTACATCATTAATTACGGGTGGATAGAGATGCCAATAATCTAGTTCGTAACTTGCACCCTGACTTTGGCAAACCCCCGCAATTACTTGCTCCAATCGCTTGCCAAAATACCCTTCTAATTTTGGGTTGAAATACCGAACTGTTCCGCTCATCCGTGCTGTACCCGCGATGACGTTCTGTGCTGTACCTGCATGGAGTTCACCAACAGTTACAACGGCTGAATCAATGGGGTCAACATTACGTGCGACGATAGTTTGTAAAGCATTGACAATTTGGGCACTAACGACGACTGAATCAACAGTTTGGTGAGGCATTGCGCCATGTCCGCCTTTACCCAAAATTGTGCAGTTAAAGCACTCGACTGCTGCCATCAATGCTCCACTACGAACCCCTACTGTACCAAGAGGAAGATTGTTCCACAAATGCAAGCCAATAATCGCATCGACATCAGGGTTTTTTAAGACACCTGCTTCAACCATTGGCTTTGCGCCGCCTGGACCTTCTTCGGCGGGTTGGAAGATAAATTTTACTGTACCTGCAAAGTCATCTCGATGTTGGGAGAGGTAGTAAGCTGTACCTAATGCGATCGCAACATGCCCATCATGACCACAAGCGTGCATCACTCCATCATGCATAGAGCGGTAAGGTACATCATTCTCTTCTTGAACAGGCAACGCATCCATATCTGCCCGAATCGCTAGAACTGGCCCTGGACGGTTGCTAGGAATTGTCGCAACAATGCCTGTCTCGGCAATACCAGTTTGATGCTCAATTCCCCATTCCTGCAATTTTTGTGCAATCAATTGAGCCGTTAGCTGCTCTTTAAAGCCTAGTTCCGGACGTTGATGCAGATGCCTACGCCACTCCACCAACTGAGGTTGCAAGGAGCGGATACTTAGTCTGATCTGAGATAAGTCAACAGAATGAGAAGTTGGAAATGTAGAAACCATTGTTGTTTCAATCTTTAAAGAAGTCTAGTGAAGAGCCATAACAATTATCGCGATTACGCCAGACTGCTGAGGCGGCATTGACTTCCTAAAACGCTATCAAGAGGAAGAAAATGCGATCGTACGCTCAGCACTTGAGTAATCCATGTATTTCTCAGCCTACTTCAAGCTTACCTCCTTAAATGCGATCGCCTTGGTAACAGGAGACCTCATGTCCGGGAGGCACAACGCTGAAAATTTTTATACCTCTTACCTCTGTGTGCTAACTCCTAACCTCTTTTCAAGAGAGCTATGGCGTTATACATGGAATACAACTTGAATCTTTAAACATTACGGATTCAAGTTGTAAGTTAGACAAAGCTTGCTTGATTAAGCTAGATCTTTAAACAAAAACTTTAAAAGGTAAGTTCCTGGCATCCTGACTGGAAGCATGGCATAAATTGAAGGAGTTTTAAGAAAGCGATCGCTTTGTTCAATTTTTAGAGGTACGACAGGCAACGTAGAGTAGTGGGCATATGATAACCTGACTCTATGATGCTGTAGGAGAGAGTCATGACCCGCTTTGGTAAGCAACCTCCCCGCCACAAATTTTTCTTAAACCCCCACCAGGATGCACGATTTACCTCCTGTCCGAAGTGCGATGGTAAGACCAATCTGCGGAAGTTTCCTCTCTTCATCCATGTAAATCCACTACAGCCAGTTGTACTGAACAAAAGCTGCCGCTACTGTCCCTACTGTGATTTGATCATTGCCCATCAAGATGAGATTGAGCAGCAGCTAGCCTTCCTATTCATGCAGCAACAACCAGAAGTGATTGGCAATGATTATTTAGTAATCGGCACATTAGATAAAGCTGATTGGCGGCGCAGTACGAAGAAGCCCTTCAATTTTGAGGAAATGCGAACTTGTCTCCATGACTTCAAAAAAGTGATGAGCTTTGAGCCAACACGTTATATCTGGGTGAAGGATGACTCGAAATAGTGTGAGAAATCTTTAAGCTTATCGATATAGTCTGACTGGGAGCAATTCTTCATTTATTACTGACTAGAACTTTGCAATATTTCTCGAAGTCGTGTCCGAAATAAACGCACAGAGGCTCTTTGTCCAATTGTTTTGCTTGGCTCTATAAATCCTGGAATTTCTGCAATCGGCAAGATGGGAAAAGCTAAACTTTTATCACTCTGCTCGTACTTTCCCTCAACCAGTTGATAAACCTGTAAACTTTGCTTGCGGTATCTCCAAAGTTCGGGAACCCCAAGTAAAGCGTAAATATTGAATTTATTTAAAGAAGAACGGGTGTAATCTGACTCGAAAGCTAAATCTGGAGGTGGGTCATTTAGTAAGTCAATATTTTTGCCTCTAACTTTAGATTCATTTTGAATATAGAAACAAGTGTCAGGTTCAACCGCACGAGTTAAGTCTTCCCGTTCGAGAAACAAAGCACCAAGGCTTCTAATCTCAATCTCTAGCTCATCAGCTAATGATTCAACAAAGCTTTCTATCAATCGCTTAGGCTCTTCATGTTCTGGTAATGGCATTCTAATTTCTAACTTCCCTCGCTCATAGGCAACTCTACAGGCGCGACTATCCCCTATATCTGCCATTAGGTTCTTGAAGGTTTGCCAACTAACACCTTCCAAAATGACTGCTGTCTCTGCACGAACTGACTCTTGCGGGGGAGTCGATGGTGTTACTGCCTGCACATTCATCGTTTTGTGCGCTCCTAATTGCTCGAAATTTTGCACAATATATTAAGCTAATCATCCAAAGCCTAACCCAACTTTCTATAAAGACAGCCGTCTATGAACAGCCCCTTCCTGACTCACCTCCATAGCCCCGATCGCCCTGTTATAGTCTTTGATGGTGCAATGGGAAGCTCACTCCAAACGCAAGACCTGACAGCAGAAGACTTTGGTGGAGCGCAGTACGAAGGCTGTAACGAGTACCTGGTTATGACTAAGCCAGAAGCTGTGGAGAAAGTGCATCGAGGCTTTCTGGAAGTTGGGGCGGATGTCATCGAGACGGATACCTTTGGTGGTGCGTCAATTGTGCTGGCAGAGTATGACCTTGCCGACCAAGCCTATATTCTGAATAAGAAAGCAGCCGAATTGGCAAAGCGTGTGGCGGCTGAGTATTCCACGCCCGAAAAGCCCCGATTTGTTGCAGGTTCGATAGGACCAACGACTAAGTTGCCGACACTAGGGCATATTGACTACGACACGATGAAAGCCTCGTTTGCAGAGCAAGCCACAGGGCTATATGACGGTGGGGCTGATTTGTTGATTATCGAAACGTGTCAGGATGTTCTGCAAATTAAGGCAGCGCTAAATGCTGTTGAAGAGGTATTTGAAGACAAAGGCGCACGATTGCCGCTGATGGTGTCAGTGACGATGGAAGCCCAAGGCACAATGCTGTTGGGGTCAGAAATTAATGCAGCGCTAACGATTTTAGAGCGTTACCCGATTGACATCCTTGGTCTTAACTGTGCTACTGGCCCAGACCGGATGGTAGATCATATTAAATACTTGTCAGAGCATTCGCCGTTTGTCGTTTCCTGTATCCCCAATGCCGGACTACCGGAAAACGTTGGGGGTCATGCCCACTACAAGCTGACGCCGATGGAACTGCGGATGGCATTGATGCATTTTGTGGAAGATTTGGGCGTGCAGGTGATTGGCGGCTGTTGCGGTACGCGGCCCGATCATATTCAACAATTAGCAGAGATTGGCGCAACGTTGAAGCCAAAAGAACGGCATCCCAACTTTGAACCCTCGGCAGCATCGATTTACAGTGCCCAACCTTATGAGCAGGATAACTCGTTCCTGATTGTGGGGGAACGCTTGAATGCCAGTGGTTCCAAGAAGTGCCGGGATTTGTTGAATGCTGAAGATTGGGATGGACTGGTTTCTTTGGCGAAGTCGCAAGTACGAGAAGGGGCACACGTCCTTGATGTCAACGTGGACTATGTAGGACGTGACGGTGTGCGAGATATGCACGAATTAGTGTCTCGCTTGGTAACAAATGTTACTCTGCCGCTGATGCTGGACTCCACGGAATGGGAAAAGATGGAGGCGGGACTAAAGGTTGCGGGGGGCAAGTGTCTACTGAACTCCACGAACTATGAAGATGGGGAGGAGCGTTTCTTAAAGGTGCTGGAGTTGGCGAAGCAGTACGGTGCGGGTGTTGTAATAGGCACGATTGATGAAGAGGGGATGGCGCGAACGGCAGACAAGAAATTTGCGATCGCACAACGCGCCTATCGCCAAGCTGTAGAATATGGCATCCCATCTCATGAAATCTTCTTTGACACCTTAGCTCTACCGATTTCTACAGGTATCGAAGAAGATAGGGCAAATGGGAAAGCGACGATTGAATCCATTCGCCGCATCCGGGAAGAACTTCCAGGATGTCACGTTATTTTGGGCGTCTCTAATGTTTCCTTCGGCTTGAACCCAGCAGCGCGGATAGTGCTGAACTCGATGTTTTTGCACTTCGCGATGGAAGCGGGGATGGATGCGGCGATTGTTAGTGCAAGTAAGATTCTGCCTTTAGCGAAGATTGAGCCAGAACATCAGGAAGTCTGCCGGAAGTTAATCTTTGATGAACGGCAATTTGAGGGGGATATTTGCACGTATGACCCATTGGGAGAGCTTACCACGCTGTTTCAAGGGAAAACCACAAAACGCGATCGCTCCCAAGATGACCAACTCCCCGTTGAAGAACGCCTCAAGCGTCACATTATTGATGGTGAGCGTATTGGGTTAGAAGAACAGCTAGCCAAAGCCTTAGAAACACATCCACCCCTCGAAATCATCAACGTCTTTCTCTTAGATGGCATGAAAGTCGTCGGAGAACTATTCGGTTCCGGGCAAATGCAACTTCCCTTTGTGTTGCAATCAGCGGAAACCATGAAAGCAGCCGTGGCGTATCTAGAACCATTCATGGAAAAAGCAGACAGTGGTAATAATGCCAAGGGTACATTTCTGATTGCCACTGTTAAAGGGGATGTTCACGACATTGGTAAAAACCTTGTCGATATTATCCTTTCCAATAATGGCTATAAGGTGATTAACCTGGGCATCAAACAGCCAGTGGATAACATCATTGATGCTTACGAACAGCATAAAGCTGACTGCATCGCGATGAGTGGGCTACTGGTGAAGTCTACGGCGTTCATGAAAGATAATCTGGCGACATTCAATGAGCGAGGCATAAGAGTACCCGTGATTCTGGGGGGTGCTGCCCTGACGCCTAAGTTTGTGTATGAGGATTGCCAAAATACTTACAAAGGTAAGGTAATTTACGGCAAAGATGCCTTCTCTGATTTGCATTTCATGGATAAGTTAATGCCTGCTAAAGCGGCAGGTGAGTGGGATGATTTAAAGGGCTTTTTGAATGAAGTAGATGAAACTTTTGAGGTGTCAACGAATGGTGATCAAGAAAACGGTTTAGGGGCACAAAGCCTTGCACCCCTACAAGAAGCGGAGGCGGCTGAACCAGCGCCCATAGATACGCGCCGTTCTGATGATGTCACGTTAGATATTGAGCGTCCGACTCCTCCCTTCTGGGGAACCAAGATACTGCAACCAGAGGATATCCCGTTAGAAGAGGTGTTTGGGTATCTGGATTTGCAAGCTTTGATTGCTGGACAGTGGCAGTTCCGCAAACCTCAAAGCCAATCGCGGGAAGAGTACGATGAGTTTCTACAAGAGAAGGTTTACCCAATTCTCGAAGACTTGAAGCAGCGCATTATCCAAGAAAACTTGCTGCATCCTCAGATAGTTTATGGCTATTTCCCCTGTCAAGCTGAGGGCAATTCGTTGCACGTATACAATCCTGCTGCAATAGATGACATTGTAGGGGCGCAAGGCCTTGCGCCCCTACAAAATCCCATAGCGACGTTTGATTTCCCTAGGCAGCGCTCTATGCGTCGTTTGTGCATTGCTGATTTCTATGCACCGAAGGAGTCTGGGATTGTGGATGTGTTCCCGATGCAGGCTGTGACGGTTGGAGAGATTGCGACTAAGTATGCAAAGTCGCTTTTTGACTCCAACCAGTATACGGATTATCTCTACTTCCACGGATTAGCGGTGCAGATGGCGGAAGCTTTGGCGGAGTGGACACACGCCCGGATTCGTCGGGAATTGGGATTTGGTAGTGAGGAGCCGGATAATATTCGGGATGTGTTGGCGCAACGGTATCGGGGTTCTCGGTATAGTTTTGGCTATCCGGCTTGTCCGAATATGCAAGACCAGTATAAACAACTGGAGTTGTTGGGAAGCGATCGCATTAATCTCCGGATGGATGAAAGCGAACAACTGCATCCTGAACAGTCTACAACTGCGATTGTTGCTTATCATCCGGTAGCCAGGTATTTCAGTGCTTGAGGATGGATTCTACTTCCGGAGATCTTGCACCAACCCATTCGCACCGCCCGGAGTTTGAACTCCGGGCTAATAGCTCAAGTCCACTAAAGTGGACTGAAATCTTTTAAGCATAGGTATTTATATGAGTCCTCTTAAGAGGACTTTATCTATTAGCCAGGGATTTGAATCCCTGGCGGGTGAGTGGGTTGGTGCAAGAGTGAGCTTCACAACTGCTCTGGGTTAATCCCTCGTTCTCGCAGTAGCGCCTCTAATGCTTGATAGCGCTGTCTTTCCTGTTCCAGTTGGCTAAGTGCTTCATCAGCGCGTTGGCGTTCCTGTTCGGCGCGTTGGCGTTCCTGCTCCATCAGTTGAGCCAGTTCAACATAGGTAAGGAATCTTTCTCCTGAAGGTGAGAAAATTTCTAGGTTGTCAGATATTATCTGAAACCTTATCCCCAGATGAGGACTAACCCAACCATTCATCTCGTCGATTATCTCGAAAGCTTCTCCAGAGCGCTGCCAACCAATTAATTCTGGGTTGTCGGGGTCATAGATGTAATATTCTTCTACGCCATAGCGTTCATAAAATTTGAGTTTATGAGCCATTCCTTTGAGGCGATTGCCGGGGGATAAGATTTCAAATACAACCTGTGGTGGAATGTTGTCTTCTTCCCATTGCTTGTAGGAACCCCTGTCTCCTTTTGGTCTGCCAAAGACAACCATTGCATCCGGCGCTTGGCGAGTTTTGTTATCTCCAACGACTGGATACCAAAGTAATTAATTTGGCACCCATGTAGTACTCCATCTGGCGTTTTGTCAGGTCCTTTGCCACATCAGGCTGGCTCTTTCTAATCGTTTTGGACATTTGGGCTTGTGTGGGTCTTGCCATTTTTTATTTTTTTTCTAAGCAAATGTACTTACTCAATTATGACTAAGCGATCGCTGTATATTCCCTCAAAGTGCGATCGCACTCGACCAGGATTGCCTTTAACTAAGCCTCCTATTCAGCTTGTACTGGCAACTGGAGAAGCATAGCGGTTAACCTGTGGACATCCTCTCGTACTGACTGACTCATATACCCCCATGACAGGATTTGAACCTCTAATCGCCCAAGCCGTCAGTGGTGTAGCCGTTCCAGTTTTCCAATCTATCTGGGCAGGTGGGGGTAAGATTTTAGATCGGTTTGGCAAAGCCCTGGATGGAAAAAAAGTCAAGCAGGCGATTGATGCCGCATCTAGGCAATATGCTCAGAACTACACCGAACGGCACGGCATTCTGAAAGTATTGGGAATGCGTGAACCAGTGTCCTTGGAATCTGTTTATACTGCCGTTCAGTTTTTGGATGACAGGGCTATCCGTAGTTTTGAGTCGGTGGAAACGCTCGAAGAAGTTTACCGCCAAGCTAAGCAACGCAGTTTTCAGCCTGAAGATTGCCAAAAGCAAGAGGGACTCAAAGTTGCTAATCAAAAGCAATATTTAATGGTTTTAGGGGGGCCGGGTGCTGGAAAATCTACCTTTTTGCGCCGGATGGGATTGGAAGCGCTCAAGGGCAAGAAAGGGAATTTGAAGCACGCTTGTATTCCTGTCTTTATCGAACTCAAAAAGTTCAACACGGGCGAAATTAATATCGAGAAGGAAATTGCGGAAGAGTTCCGTATCGGTGGCTTTCCCTCCCATGAAGAATTGAGGTTCTTCAGTACTTAGTATGCTAAATACATAGCGAAACAAGAAAAGAAGAGATA
>NZ_JCACKQ010000079.1:0-27604 GCF_059505465.1 Symplocastrum torsivum
GCTTTTGTTCAGACCCCATAGTACCCCAGCGACGACTTTTGCAAGAGGTCTATTGACCAAGCGCATCCTATCAGATATTAAGTTCTAAGTATAGGATTTCGATACCGAAATTCGATATTGTAAGTTTGTTAGCTTGCGGCATTATCTAGGAGAGGTAAAGTGTCCCAGCAGCCTGAAGGGATTGAGTCAATACAGGAGCCAGTTCCCTATTCCGACCTCAATCCGCAGCAACAGAGACAGCGATTAACTGAACTAGCCACCGTCTTTTTTCGGTTGGGGGCGATCGCTTTTGGAGGGCCAGCCGCCCATATTGCGATGATGGATTCGGAGGTGGTCAATCGTCGCCAGTGGATGAGTCGAGAGAAGTTGCTAGATCTGCTAGGAGTGACAAATCTGATTCCGGGTCCTAACTCTACTGAACTAGCAATTCATATTGGCTACGAACGAGCAGGGTGGCGGGGATTGGGCATTGCAGGGGTGTGTTTTATTCTGCCTGCAATGGTGATTGTTTGGCTGCTTGCGGTACTTTATGACCGTTATCAAAGCGTTCCTCAAGTGGGATGGCTACTGTATGGAATTAAGCCTGTCATTATTGCGATCGTGCTACAGGCGTTATGGAATCTAGGGAAAAAGGCAGCCAAAGATACTCCAACAGTAATTGTAGGTATCGTGGCGATCGCGGCTTACTTAGCAGGATTTAATGAAGTTCTGGTGCTGCTGCTGCTGGGTATTGCCGTCATGGTAGTGAAGAATTGGCAAATTGGGAGAGGAACAACAGGTGTCTTTCTCTTGCCATTTTCTGGGGTTCTGGCACAGGCTGATACCGCAACAACCATCAATGCTTCCATAAGTTGGGTGAATGTATTCCTCTTTTTCCTCAAAATTGGGAGCATTTTGTATGGAAGTGGGTACGTGCTGCTAGCGTTCTTACAACGTGAATTAGTGGAGCGTAATCAGTGGCTTACCCCCCAGCAGCTTCTGGATGCAGTTGCGATTGGTCAGTTTACGCCAGGGCCAGTCTTCACAACCGCAACCTTTATTGGTTATCTATTGGCAGGAAATGCGGGAGCGATCGCAGGAACAATTGGCATCTTTCTGCCTGCCTTCGTGTTGGTATTGCTAGTAAATCCTTGGGTACCGAAGTTGCGCCAGTCCCCTTGGGCAAGTGGGTTTCTTGATGGGGTCAATGCCGCTTCATTAGGACTGATGGCAGGCGTGACGTACACACTGGGGCAGGCCGCGCTGGTGGATGGGTTAACGGTGGTTGTAGCGATTTTGAGTGCGATCGCCGTGTTCCGTTTTAAGCTCAATTCAGCTTGGCTAGTGCTGGCAGGAGGAGCAATTGGGCTTGCCGCTCATCTTTTGGGAGTTATTGGCTAGTAGTTGTGTTCTTAGGGTAATGTGCCTTTAAATTTCTTGGAATTTAGTCACTTTTTGGTCACTGTTAACAGTTGTTAGTCTACTGTTAGACGGCACTTACTCAGAAGCTTGTTGAGGTCTTCTACAACTTTCCAGGGATTTTTGCCTCTCAAGAGAGCCATGATTGCAGCTTCATAGGGATTTCTACCTGTTCTCCTGACAGCCGCGATCGCCGCTTTGTTAGATAATCCTCGACCACTGACTAGCCACGCAGCTAGTACATGACCTGTTCGCCCAATGCCGCCAGAGCAGTGAACGACAACCTTCTGGGCTTGTTTATCGGCATCTGCTAAGAAAGGCAGTATCTTTGTTGTCAGTATTTTCAGGTCGGACAGTTGAAAATCTTCAATCGGTGCCCAGCAGACTTGATGATGTCCGAAGTCCTGTTGGTAAGTTTCGAGAAGATCACAGTAGCGAGCGAGTTGGTTATCGGGAAGAAGACAGCACACTCGCTGAATACCTTGACCTTTCATGAACTCAACCCAATGATGTACCTCTGTGTTGGCGTATCCAGGTCTTGAAGCGCCAAATACGATTGGCTCATTCTCCATAGCCGCAGCAAACTTGTACATTCTCTCGGTGTGTGACCGTAAAAAAGCAGTCGATTTCCCTTTTAATTTTGAATTTTTAAATGCTTAGAAGTGCTTGCTGATCAGCAAGCACTTAATGTGAGCTTAAAATTTTCACTGAAGCACAAGGCAAGCTAGTTCGGGATTTGTCGGAATCACTTAGTGTCATCTGTATGATTAAGGTTTGCAGTCTAGTTTTGCCACAAGGCTCGGCGCTTTGGCAATCATTAACTTGGACTTCCTCATAAGCCAAATTCACTTTCTTGTTTAAGAACGTTTCTTGGTTCTCACACATTTCAAATGTCGCACCCACATCTTGATGTCTAATTCCGTTTTCATCAACTAATGTGACGTAGCACATCAGATCGCCACCAACCATACTTTCGACTGTAGCAACTTCCGGTTGTTCAACTGAATCACTAGCTTGAGCAGCAACATGACTAACAAAAAAGCTAAGAGTCGAGGTAGCAAATAACGAAATAGATAAACCTAAGACTGACAAACGTAACGACATTTTTTCCCCTTTCATTCATTTCCTCCTAAAAAAAACTGTTAGTTTCTGGAATCGCTGTTCTAGAACTTCAGCCGTTTCCATCCCCTTGCGGGGAAGACGTAAGTGTAACAGAAGTAGGATGATTTTTCACACTGTAATCATCCTTTAGTATGAAGTATCAAGTAATGTTTATGTGCGATCGTATCTTACTCAGCACAACATCCAAAAGAGCGATCGCACATTGGTAAAGACTTTGTTACTATTTGGCTGTTTTGATTCCTATTTGTGACTTCTCCAACTCTCCTGGCATCAGGGGAACGCACGTTCAAGAAACGATTAAACGATACCATTGGTACAAATCATGAGTTTCAAGTCGAGTAAAACAGGCAAACATCTACTCTTAACTGGACTAGTGGTTAGTCTTGGGTTGTGGGCGACACCAGCAACATCACAGACGACAGCAACAGATAGTCAAGTGACTGCGTTTGTGGAAGCCCTACGGCAAGCGGCCCCTCCCCAAAGTAATAACGATGGGATGTACAGTGCATGGCAAGTGTTACCTGGAATTATCCCTGACTGGACAAAGCGCTGCACGGGTCAGCAACTAACAGCGGCACAATTTGAGGCTGACGCAACAGCAGCTCGAAATACGGTAACGTGTATTGCACGACGGGAACTGAACAACCAAATGCAAGCAAGGGGTAATAATCAAGCCGCCGCCGTTCGTGGTGCAGCGTGTTGGTGGATGACGGGTAAGTACGATGGCTGTAACAGCGGTTTTCAGGCCCAGTATGTCCAGAAAGTGGTAAATGTTTACCAGCAGCAGGTTTCTGGCTCATCTCAACGTTGAATTAGCTAGTAGTTAGGGGTTAGGAGTAAGCTGCTAAGAGCATCTCGCGCCGTCTATTTAACTCATCGGTTTTAGGGCAAACGAGAAGGGGCAAAGGTAAAAGGGAAAAACCTTTTATCTTTGCCCTTTAACCTTTTTCCCCTGAGCGGATATCACAAATTAAATGCATGACAGCTTACTCCCAATTTAATTACTAAAGCACAGTTACAATTATGAAAAAGAATATTAAGAAATATAAAGAATGAATTATGCCAAGCACTCAAGGCGGTAGTGGAAAATCGCGTGTAGTCGTAATTGGTGCAGGAATTGGGGGTCTAACGGCTGGGGCATTACTTGCCCGTCGCGGCTACGAAGTTTTGGTATTAGACCAGGCCCTTGTGCCTGGAGGATGTGCCTCTACCTTTAAACGTCGCGGATTTACGTTTGATGTCGGTGCAACGCAGGTTGCAGGTTTAGAACCAGGTGGCATTCACAAACGGATTTTTGATGAGTTAGAGATTGACCTACCAGCCACAATGCCCTGCGACCCAGCTTGTGCAGTATTTCTCCCTGGTGAAACAGAACCGATTAACGTCTGGCGTGACCCGGAAAAGTGGACAGTAGAACGACAACGGCAGTTTCCTGGCAGTGAACCGTTTTGGCAATTGATGACAACATTGTTCAAGGCTAGCTGGAAGTTTCAAGCGCGTGACCCAGTGTTGCCCCCTCGTAGTTTGTGGGACTTGTGGCAGCTAGCGTCGTCAGTTCGTCCCGATACCATGATTACCCTGCCCTTTACCTTCATGACAGTGGGTGATGCGTTGCGGGGATATGGACTTTATGAAAACCAGCGTCTGCGAACATTTTTGGACTTACAGCTAAAGCTTTATTCCCAAGTCGATGCTGATGAGACAGCACTGCTTTATGCTGCAACAGCGCTGGGTGTTTCTCAGGAACCGCAAGGGCTATTTCATCTTAAGGGTAGTATGCAGGTATTAAGCGATCGCCTCGTCGAAGCCCTAGAAAAATATGGTGGAAAGCTGCTGATGCGGCATACGGTTGAACACATTGAAGCGTCAGGTGGTAAAGCAACCAGCGTCAGGATTCGCAATCAGAAAACAGGTGAAGTTTGTACAGAACCCGCTGATGAAGTGGTTGCTAATGTCACAGTGCAAAACCTGGTCAAGTTACTAGGGGAACAAGCGCCAACGGGTTACAAGCATCGGGTAGATAAACTGCCGCCAGCATCGGGCGCATTTGTTATCTATCTTGGCGTTGACCAAAGTGCAATTCCTGTTGGGTGTCCCCCTCACCTTCAGTTTCTTTATGATTACGAAGGGCAAATTGGCGAGAATAATTCCCTATTTGTCTCTGTCAGTCATCCGGGTGATGGTCGCGCCCCAGAAGAGAAAGCGACAATTATTGCTTCTTCCTTTACTGATGCTAAGCAGTGGTGGCAGGGTGAAAAGGATGATTATGAAAGACTCAAGCAACAGTATACAGAGGATGCGATCACACGTCTCAATCAGTACTTTTACCTAAAACCCGAAACAATCATCCACCAAGAAACTGCAACTCCCCGCACCTTTGCACACTATACAGGTCGAGAACTAGGGATTGTCGGAGGCATTGGTCAACGGATACCTACTTTTGGGCCTTTCGGCTTTGCAACTCGGACACCCATTAAAAGCCTTTGGCTGGTTGGGGATTCTACTCATCCTGGCGAAGGTACGGCGGGTGTTAGCTACTCAGCACTCACGGCTGTACGACAAATTCAGGCATCCTCTTGATGCTAGGGCGTGTTTTCAAAGTCCAAAATCTAGTGTAGGGGCGAAGCCTTTGGACGATAAGTCATCAATGAAACCCAAGGTTTTGCATCCAAATGTGTCGCCTTCCCCGCGATCGCTCTAGAGCAAAATTTGATTAATCGTATAAACTGATACCAAAAAATCCTCTATCAATTTCTTCGCTAGACGACAATAGGTAGTAGCGGCAAAAGTTATATTTTTGTCTATCGAGCGGAGACTGACCAATGTATGTCTATCGCACCCCTCAGTTCAACGACAAGGCTCAGCGCTATGGGATTCAAGCTCGCATTGATGACCTATGCGCTGAACTGGAGACACAGAGAATAGATGAGGTGCAAGCTCGTTTTGAGAGAGTCTATCCCTACTTAAAGCGCCGAACTCTCAATCGAAGAATAGTTGCACGTATCCTCAGAGTTGACGACGAGCAACTCCTGTGCTTGCTTGACATCTTTAAGCGAGGCGATAACGACTACGAACAGTTCCTCGACGCACCTATCGAGTACGGGAGAAGCCATCTCGAACCGCAACTAGACATACAACGTCTCCGAAACTGGGTGCAAGAGCAGAAAATCCAGCAGCGCCCAACCCAGCAACTTCCAGAACTCCCCTCAGAACTACACCCCTGGCTAGAACTTCCGGGTTGGGAGATGGACTCACCAACAGAGGATTGGCTGATTTACGAAAGTGAAGAATGGGTGGCGCAGTTTAGAAAGCCGGAAATCCACAATGCTTGGGACACCTATTACCAAATTATTTCAGGAATTAGAAGTGAAACGAATCAAGCCGAAGAGTTTTCCGATATATCAAATGTAAAGCTATGTGGGTCGAATAATCATTATGTACTCTACAGCCAACCTTTTACCACCGATACTGGCATTATAGGTGTCTTATTTCTGCTAGCGCCCTTCGACCATAAGCCATCGCGTGAAGAGATTATCGAGGTAGGGAAAAGAACTACCTTGTTTGATGTGCCTGTGGAGGCTGGGGAAGATGACACGATAACACTGGAAGAGGAGAATACTGCCGACAACGCAAAGAACGTCTCTAAAGAATCGCCCCAGCTCATCAAATCACAGAGCAAAGCAAGCTACAACATTCTGGCGCGGCAATTGAATCTCTGTGACTTGACGCCTTTTGCTCGACGTTCTTATCCTGCCTATCTGCTTGCGGATGAAGAAAGCTGGTTGGCGATTGAGCGGGGAAAAGAAGCCAATCTCGCGCTTTCAGCGGAAGAAGAGCAGATTCTCAAGTCAGTTTCTACTTCCGCACCAGGTAAAGGTTCACTCCCGCTATTCATCAATGGACGTGCGGGTAGCGGTAAGTCTACGATGTTGCTTTATTTATTTGCCGACTACTGCTACCGAAAGTACTACAAGCAAGGACATCGGCGCACCGAACCACTACCTGGTGAGCCTTTATTTCTCACCTACAATGAGCGGTTACTAGAGGTAGCGAGAGATGGTGTTAAGACGTTGCTCTCCTCTCATCATCGCTTTGTTGCAGAGAGAAGTCAGGGAGATGAAAGAGACAGAATCGATCACTTCTTTCAACCTTTTCAGCAATTTCTTTTTGGCTTACTATCACCTGAAGAACGTCAGCGCTTTGATTTAGAAAAATACATTTCCTTTCATCGCTTCAAACAACTGTATCAGGGAAAAAGCCCCTCAGAATCTCTTGCCAAAGTTGTTCTCCACCTTCCCGAAGCACGACAATATTCCCCAGAAATTTGCTGGCACGTCATCCGCAGTTTTATCAAAGGTTACAACCTGGAAGAGTGCATCACTCCTGAAGACTACCAGAAGGATGTACCTCGTAAAGAACGTACTATTTCAATTGAAAAATTCCAAGGCATCTACTACACCATTTGGGAGCGTTGGTATAAGCGAATTACTCAAGAGCAAGGCTACTGGGATGACCAAGATTTAATTGCAAGAGTTCTCAAACTCAAGTGCTATCGTCCTGAATATACGGCAATTTTCTGTGACGAAGCGCAAGACTTTACACGGCTGGAATTACAGCTAATTATGCGGCTGTCTATCTTCTCTGAATATCATCTAGGATATCAGCCAATTCACTGCCTACCCTTTGCGTTTGCAGGCGACCCTTTCCAAACTTTAAACCCAACAGGCTTTCATTGGTCTAGTGTTCAGGCTGTATTTGATGCAGAAGTCATTACTGCGCTTGATCCAGCCGAGCAATTAAAGCTGGTGATTAATTTTCAAGAACTTTCCTTTAACTACCGCTCTAGTCCACCGATTGTTCAAGTTACTAATTTAATTCAATTGTGGCGCCATGTTCTGTTTGACATTCATGAACTCCAACCCCAAACACCGTGGCAGCAAGGCAACTTTCCCACGCCTCAAAAGTTCATCCTCAATGCCAATATCAACACAGAACAACTTGCGGATTACATCAAAGACACCATTATCATCGTGCCTTGTGAAGAAGGCGAAGAAGCGGCTTATGCTCAAGCTGATGAAGTCCTCTCAGAAATTTTTCCCCCATCCTTAGAATCTGAGCCGCTGAAGAATGTCTTGAGTGCAATTTCTGCGAAAGGATTAGAGTTCAAAAAAGTTATTCTCTACAAGTTTGGCGAAGACTGCAATCGCAGTGTTTGGAATCTCAGGAGCCAAAGTACAGACCAACGAGTCAAGGTAGAATACTTTTTTAACAAGCTTTATGTTGCGGCGAGTCGAGCAACTGAGCGTTTGTTTGTTGTAGATTCGGAAAAAGGCGATCGCCAATTGTGGCAATATGCCAGTGATGAAGCTCTATTGCAAGCAATACTGAGACACGCCAGAAACAAAGCACGTTGGGAAGCAAGTGTTCAAACGATCAGCATCGGTACGCCTAAAACCGCTCAAGAATTACGCGAAGATGACCCAGTATCAATTGCCCAAGAATTCGAGAGAAAGGGATTAAATTCTCAAAATCCGGGTTTACTCAGACGTGCTAGACAGTTCTACAGTGATTTTGGAAACACAGTAAAAGCCAACTTTTGTGAAGCCTGGGCGTTCAAGTTTGAAGAGCAATTCCAGACGGCAGGTAGCCTCTTTCTTCAGGTGGGTGAAGAGGATGAAGCTTGGCAATGCTTCTGGGAGGGATTATGTTGGTCAGAATTAGTTACTTGGTGCAACCAACACCCGAAAAGCCATACTGTTGAGGGGGCAATTGCTAACTTTATGGTTTCTCCGCCACAGGATTTACAGGCAATAAACAATTTTACGTTAGTTATTAGTAATCAATTGTCAGTAGTGAGTGATAAGGCAACAACACAATTGACAACAGATAACAAACTAATAACTGATCATAAACAATGGAAAAAAGCAGTAGAAGAGTATGCAAAGCGTCTTGAGATGCTACTAAATAATGCTGAATTTAATTTCAATGGATGGCAGCAATGGGGAGAGGTTTTAGAAACTTTGGAATCCGCTGGATACACAGGCAGCAATCTTCTAGCAGGAGAATGTTTTTACCGTGCCGAAAATTATGAACGAGCGGTTCGTAACTGGGAAGAGGGTGGTGCAACACAAAAGTCTGAGTATAATCGAGCGAAAGTTTTACTACTAGGTTACCCCGATGGTTTAGAGTATCTAGAAAAAGCCGGGGAAGCTGATAGGATTATTACTGAATGGGAGCGGGCGGGAAAACCACGCGATCGCAGATGGCTCAAATATGTCGCCCCAGCCCTAGAAGCTAAGCACCAGTATGAACAAGCTTTTGTTGTCTATGTTTGGTTGGATGAATTAGTCAAGGTAAAAGCTTGCTTTGAAGCCGCAAGTCAAGGGACACCTAAGTTAAAGCTATTTACTGTTCTCTTTCAGTATTTTTATCGCAAGAAGCATTTCGCTGATGCAATAGAAGCGGTTGAAAAGTATCTGCCTACTGTTGTCGGTTCCGAACATCAAAAAGCAGGGTTAAAGTTTGATGTGGTGTATGAAATTGCTTGCTCAGAGTTAACGCCAGATGACCTAACAAAGGGCTATCGTAAACGGTATGAAAGATTTATCAAAGAACAGATATTATCCTCTTCTGATTGGCAGCATTATCTCCTGATGCAGCAGCTAGGAGTGGCTTTAGAAAAGATTGGCTCAATTATAGAAACCTTGGAGTTTTACGAGCAATTTGTTACACATTCTGAGGAACACTTGTGCCAATTTGCACGAGAACGCTGGATTGCAACGAAGAAGCGGCAGGAGGATTATGCCAGAAAGCAGAAGCAATTTGATAAAGCTTCAAAAACTCACTCAGAAATGCTTAAGAAAGCCCGGAATTGGGCAATTCAGCAGCAAGCAGTCCCCCTTGAACCGCCATTACCTCCAAAAGAGCGTCCAACCTCTCCAATTCCTGAATCAGCAGCTATCCAGACTTTATCAAAATCACCAACTGCCACAAAATTGGTGATCAAAGGATTGCCAACTGATACGAAAGTAGAGCGACTAGAGGCAGGAGTCGTTAGATTTAGTGTGCGTCACTTGATTATCAAAGTGATGAGGCAGAGTAAACAGGTTCTCATTACTGATGCACTCAGCAGTCGGGAAGTGCGAGTGGATGGAGTGCAATCTAAGCTCAGTATTGGAGACGCGATCGTAGAGGCAGTTGGTAGCAATCAATTATCCTTTGCCCTCTCCACAAGTGGCTACAGTGGCAATTTAATCTATGACCTAGAAAAGCTACACCTAGAACTCAATATTCAAGGTTACCCTGACAAAATCTCTATTGAGCTATAGCAAGTGCAAGAAGGCAGAAGCTTCCAACTATGCCAACAAAATCTCCCCTAAATTCAAGATGTAATTTTATAGCTGTTGCCGTAAAGGTTGGGACAGATTTATCAGCCCAAACAACCACGTACTAGTAATAAACCCTCTGTCCTCTGCCTTCTGCCTTTTGCTATAAATGCACATTAGCTTATTGGAATTGACCATCTGGACTAGAGGGGAGTTCAAAGGAAGGACTTGGTGGTGGATTTAAGATATTTTGCCATGCCTGAATTTGTTGTTGAGCCGAGGAGTAAGCTTCAGTACCGGAAGGAATCAATCTTGCGATCGCGATCGCTTCCGTCATGTTGTACGATGAGCGATCGTTTGCCATGGATAACAGTTGATAGCTCCAGCGATTGACCACAAGCCTCGCATTGTCTCTAGAACTCGATGCCGTTGGCACTTGCCTTGCCACTCGAATCGCGGCAGAGAGGGCTTCAGGTGTACCAGGGTTGGCAGTTTGGTAAGCTTCCTGTAAACGTTGCTGACCCCTGGCTTCCGTCTGCCAGCGATTGACATCGCCTTGTGCCTCCCGATACAGCGCTCTTCCAGATTGAATTTGCTGTGCGGCAGTTATTGCGGCTGGAATGTTACCAGCAGAGGCGAGACTACGTGCTTGGTCAAGGTAAGGCTGGTCTTGTGTCCGCTGGATTGTATCAGTCCACTGCCTGATTTTGTCTTGTGCTTCCCGGTAAAGGGTGCGACCTGGGGCAACACGACTAGCTTCCTGAACCGCTTCTTGCAAAGCCGCAATCCCACCCAGATTGGCAATTTGTACCGCACGGTCAATATAGGGTCGGTCTTCGATTGTCTCGGCTTGGCTAGTCCAACGGGTAATCTCTTTACGCGCTTCCTGATAGCGAGGATTACCGCTAGGAATCTCCTCCGCTTCTGCGATCGCTGCTCTTAGGTCACTTGTCAGACCGGAATTCGCAAATGTCCGCGCTCGTTCCAATCGAGTCACATCTTCAGTTTCTCGCTGCCAACGACTTATTAATTGCTGTCCCTTCTCATACAGAGGACGATCTGGCGTCACCTTTTGGGCCGATGCGATCGCCGCTTCCAAATCCGTTGCCGTTCCGGATTCTGCCGAGGAAATCGCATTCGCTAAGTCAATTAAGTCAGCTTTCACCTCCGGTAATTTGACGCTAGCGGGAAGTTTATTGGCAATCTCTAAAACACCTTGCCAGTTACGCCTCTCAAGTCTGTCTTGTGCAATCTTGACCAGTTTATTCCCAGACTCCGCAATCAAATCTTGCGCCTCTTTGTAGGCAAAACTTTCACGAGGGATAGTTTCCGCCTGTTTAATCGCTGCTAGGATATCATCTACCCTACCCGTTTTACTGAGCTGGTAGGCTTTATCGAGCTTCGCACTCGCTTCCCGTCCAATCTGAATCAAATCAACCAGCTTGTCATACTTAACCGTTGCCCAGAACTTATTGTCTACATAAGTGAGTTTTACGGCTTCTCTAAATGCTAGGTTCCAGTTTGACTCTTTTAACTGGTTCTCAGCTTTCTGATACAGTGCCTCTGCCTTTGCCCAGATTGACTGCCAACGCCCTATCTCCGTTTCTACCAGCTTGTATGCCGCGACATGAGTCGGAATGCGTCTAGCAATCTCGATCGCTTCATTCAGCTGACCCGCCTGAAACTTTTCTTCACCAATTTTCAGGATATCGCGTGACCACTCTTCTATATTGCGGTCAATTTCTGGGCGCAAGGGGTGGTCTTTCGGTAAAGCCTCAACTAAGGCGATCGCTTCTAGTAAATTTTCCGCTGTCTGCTTGTTGGCTGCAATCTCGGCACAATAAAGCCGCATCGATGCTGATGCCGTCGGCCAGAACGTCGCTGGACAGTTCGGAACGGCTGGCAGCTTCAACAACAGCGCCACGGCGATAAATCCCACACTGCCAAAACCCAAGACAATTAACGCTACCCCTACCTGCAAGTTGAACTTAAAGCGTCGCCTAGATGGCTGTCTTAGCTGTGGCGGTAGGGGTGAAGGCACTCCCGGTACAGCCTGTTGAGGCTCTAAATGCTGTTCAACCATTGGATACAGTTGTTGCGATGGCAAGTTTGAAGCAGGACGCTTAGCTGTAGAGTCACTTCTCTTGCGTTGCCGCCCGTTCAGGCGACCGGGCTTGGAAGGCTTCGAGGTAGGCCAACGGTCAGGAATTTCTCGATTTCTGGTCATAACTCACACCACCACGCGCTACGCTTGCTCCAGCGTGCTTTGTAGCACTCTTAGTAGTTGCAATCCTACCTTCCATAGACATAAAAAGCTACTTTCTATCTCAATGGTGTTGTTTTATTGTCACTACTGGCAAGCACTACTATCATGCCCTTAATGTAGAACCTTGTCGCTACCAAATCTTCTACAACCATTGTTCAGCAATGCGTTGAGGAATTACAATACTTTTATCGATCTTCTATTTTTGCTCAAGATCCACAAGAGTTTTTGCATTTTGTGAACATTGACTTTCAGACGCTGGCACTAACAACGAACAGGGTCAATCTTACACAATCTGGGTAACGACAAGGCAACTAACAATTTTAACGATAGATACTATCAAACCGATTCGGTTCGCAAATCCTCAATCAACTGAGCCAGTTCATCAGAACTCGCCTGGTAAACGTCCCCGCAAAAATGGCAAGTTGCTTCAGCGCCATTGTCTTTTTCAATCATATCCTGAAGTTCCGCTTCACCCAGCATCTTCAACGCCCCCAATACGCGATCAAACGAGCAACCACAGTGAAAACGTACCATCTGGACTTCTGGCAGCATCACCAAATCCATATCGCCCAGTAGCTCTTCAAAAATCTCTGGCAATGTCTTGCCTGCTTGTAGGAGGGGTGTGAATCCTGCCAGCTTAGCAATGCGTCCTTCTAGAGTTTGCACTAACGCCTCGTCTCTAGCCGCTTTGGGCATTACTTGGATTAATATACCTCCAGCAGCCGTAACCCCTTCTGCCCCAACAAACACACCAATAACTAAAGCTGATGGCGTTTGTTCGGAGGTGGCGAGGTAGTGAGCAATGTCATCCCCGATTTCACCAGAAACTAGCTCAACAGTGCTGGAATACGGGTAGCCATAGCCAACATCCCGGACAACATAAAGGTAACCCTCTGGACCCACTGCTTTTCCAACATCAAGCTTACCTTGCTCATTCGGTGGCAGTTCAACCCCTGGATTGTCTACATAACCCCGCACAGTTCCATCCAATCCAGCATCAATGAGAATTCCCCCAAGGGGACCTTCACCCCTAACGCGAATATTGACCCTTGACCCTTCTCGCTTCATACTGGAGGCGAGTAACAGTCCCCCAGACATAGTACGACCTAGTGCGGCAGTCGCGACATAAGAGAGCTTGTGGCGCTGTCGGGCTTCTTCGGTGAGGCGTGTTGTAATAACACCAACGGCGCGAATGCCACCCTCCGCCGCTGTGGCGCGAATTAACTGATCAGCCATGAAAAACCTTACACTTCTTAACAGTCTCTATTTCTATTTTAGGTCTGGCAGCTAGAGTGAGAGTGAATCTTGAGAAGCGCCTGGGAAACGGGGAAGCGCAATGCCAGGATTACCTATCCAACACGTTAAGTGGTGTGATGAACTGGGTAGTAGCGGTATTCCTCTGACTTGATTTAAATAGAATAACTAAACAAATCAGTCTCACCGAGGAGAAACTGCCATGATACAAGCTGCATCCAAACGAATGAGCCTAGATGAGTTTTTGGAGTGGTATCCAGACGGCTACGGTCGCTTTGAACTGCATGAGGGAGTAGTTGTCGAAATCCAACCAACGGGAACTCACGAACGGGTAGCAGGAGAATTTGCTACCGAGTTAGGAATCAAAATTCGACGACTACAACTTCCTTACTTTATTCCTCGGCAATGTATCATTAAGCCGATTGATTCTGACAATTCAGGCTTCATCCCGGATGTTGCCGTGTTGGATGGGAATACGCTTGACGCTGAACCGATGTGGAAAAAACGTTCCACGATTACCAAGGGTGAAACAGTACGCTTGCTGATTGAAGTAGTCAGCACCAACTGGCAAGACGACTACCTTACTAAGTTAGCGGAATACGAAAAACTTGGCATTCCTGAATACTGGATTGTTGACTATCTAGGTTTGGGCGGTAGGCGTTACATCGGTAACCCAAAGCAACCTACTATTTCGGTTTACCAACTTGTTGATGATGAGTATATATTCAGTCAGTTTCGGGAGAATGACCGGATTGAATCGCCTACATTTCCAGAGTTGAACTTGACGGCTGAACAGGTTCTTCGGGTTGGGCAATGATGAGGAGAGCAAGCAATTTTCATCTCTGCGGGAAGCGGCTGTCGCATCTACGGCAGCGAGAGTTGATTGCCTCAGTGCAGATGCGACCTGTGCGATCGCTAGATGGTGGGACAATTGAAGAGGCGAAGGTCAAAGAAGGTGTCTGCTTAAAATATTGGTAGTAATTAAGCTCAGGAAATAGCTATGGCACAACTCACACAACAAAAGTGCGATGCCTGTACCAAAGACTCGCCACCAGTGACCAAAGAAGAGATTGCCGAACTCAAACCTCAAATTCCTGACTGGAACATAATTGAGCCAGAGGGAGAACTACGTCTGGAGCGCACCTACAAATTTCAAGATTTCAAGACAGCGCTAGCGTTCACCAACCGAGTAGGGGAAGTAGCTGAGGAGCAAGGACATCACCCAGCTTTGTTAACAGAATATGGCAAGGTAACAGTGACTTGGTGGACTCACGCCATCTCTGGGCTACACAAAAACGACTTCATCATGGCAGCAAGAACGGCTGAAATTGCCAGTGAATTTCCTGTCAAATAATCAAGCAAGCCGCTTGTAAGCAAGTGGGTGGGGAATCTTCATCCCCCATCTTCCCACTTCCTTATCTCCCCACCTTGTATAGCAGTAGCCACTTAGGTTAGGACATTAACGGGAGAAGAGCGTTCCTTAGAAGTGAGCCTAATTGACCCAAAGCTGACCGCTGAAAGCTGATTGCTGATTGCTATAAAAGTCCTTGTTCAGCAGTGGCTGCGTTGGGATCAGTTGCATAACTTGGGATTGATCCACTTCCCCTTCCCTCCTAAAATTAAACGAATCGGGAGTCCACCACTGAATCAGCCTAAGCAGCAAGAGGAACCATGACTAATCGCCCCATCATCCTTGGCATCGTCGGTGATAGCGCCGCCGGAAAAACAACACTGACGAAGGGAATTGCTCAAGTATTGGGAGAAGATGACGTCACGGTTATCTGTACGGATGATTACCACCGCTATGATCGCAAACAGCGTGCTGAAATGGGAATTTCGGCACTGCATCCCGACTGTAACTACCTCGATATCATCCAGCAGCACCTAAGTTTGCTACGCACGGGACAACCAATCCTGAAACCAATCTACAATCACAGCACGGGTGAGTTTGATCCGCCAGAGTACATCAATCCGAGTAAGTTTGTGATTGTTGAAGGATTGCTAGGTTATTCTACCCGTGGGGCACGCGATTGCTACGACGTGAGAGTCTATTTGGCACCACCGGAATCTCTACGCACACAGTGGAAAGTCAAGCGTGATACTCGTAAGCGTGGCTACACTGAGGAACAAGTTCTTGAACAACTAAGGAAGCGTGAATCGGATTCAGAGGAATTTATCCGTCCTCAGCGCAAATGGTCAGATATCGTCGTTAGCTTTTACCCACCAGACGAAGCAGATAATGGAAATGATTTACTGCTGAATGTACGTCTGGTACTCAGACCCAATATACCGCACCCTGACTTCTGTAAAATCATTAACCCTAGCACATCTCATCTAAGTTCAGCTATCCGTATAGAACTAGACCGGGATATGGGTAAGCCAGTTGATGTTCTAGAAATTGATGGTCATGCCACCAGTGAACAGGTGAAGGAACTCGAACGGATGCTCTGTAACGAGATTCCGTACTTAGGGAAATTCTGTAGTCTGGAAGGCAATCAAGATCTTGGCACAGTCGTTGGTACAACTGGAGAAACACTCCAAAGTTACCCACTAGCTCTTACGCAACTACTCATTACCTATCACATGCTCAAGGCTGCCAACATCTATCAGGCAGACGAACCAGTCACTGTTCCTAGTCCCTCCTGAACAGGTTTCCACTTCACTGACGCAAGGTTGAAGCTGAAGTGACACTTATATAAGTTGGCTGATTGACTGACAAAACTTCCTGAATTTCTATTCAGATTAAGCCTTCTAGATTAGTTGTGCTTGCAAAGTAAAATCTGTTACTTTGTCGGGATTCCAGGGAATTCTATGAGTAAGTCCTCTAAATTTGTCAGTTAGTCAGCGTTATCGAGTGCATCTATGACTTACAGCCTAAGAATTGCCGATATTCCAACTAGTGAGCGTCCTCGTGAGCGATTAATGGCTCTAGGAGCAAGAAATATAGGGACAGCAGAACTGATAGCAATTTTATTAGGCACAGGTCAAGGTAAAGGTAAGCTCTCTGCGGTGGGTTTGGGGCAATACATCTTGCAGGAGTTAAGCCAAAATCAACGTGACCCGATGGAGGTGTTACGGGACATTAATCATCAGGAATTGATTAATATCCATGGTGTCGGACCAGCTAAAGCGACAACAATTTTGGCAGCAGTTGAACTAGGAAAACGAGCGTTTCTATCTCGACCGACAGAACGTACAGTAATTGATAGTCCTGTAGCGGCGGCAGCTAGCCTCAGTCACGACTTGATGTGGCAAAATCAAGAGCGATTTGCGACCATACTGCTAGATGCGAAGAATCAATTGCTAGGAACTAAAGTAATTACGATTGGCACAGCAACGGAGACATTAGCACATCCCCGTGATATTTTCCGAGAAGTACTGCGTCAGGGAGCGACACGAGTGATTATTGCTCACAATCATCCAACAGGCTGTGTTGAACCCAGTCCAGAAGATATTGTTTTAACCGAACGGCTCTTGAAAGCCGCACAATTACTCTGTATTCCTCTACTGGATCACCTAATTCTAGGTGATGGCAACCACCAGAGTTTGCGAGAGACGATGACGGCATTGTGGGACGAGTATCCACAGGGAGAATAATGCTATTTGCTCTAGTTGTTGCGTGACGCTACCTTATGCTAAATTAGGAAACCTTGGGCGATTGGCACAGTGGTAGCGCGCTTCCTTCACACGGAAGAGGTCACTGGTTCGAAACCAGTATCGCCCACTTGTTTTGTCGAATAACACTTTATTTGTCGTTGTGACTTAACCCATAACTTTGCCGCTTCGGCAAGCTTATGCTTCCAGTTGGCTGCGGCAAAGTTATGCTTCCAATTTTTCTATTTGGTAATACCTTACCAGTGTGCCACATCCATGTCGTATTTTTAGGCATCCCGATCAGGCGGGCAAATGCTGCCACATTTCCCTCGGTGACTATATCCACAGCAGAACGGAGAGATTTCGCAATGTTTTCCCTTGGCAGCGTTGATGACAAATAGGGGGCCGCAGCAATCAGTTCGCCAATGACATCTACCAACCAAAGCTGATACTTCAGCTCATCATGAAGGAGTTCAGTGGATGGAGTGGTATCTAGATGGATACCCAACCACTCTCCGCAATTTGAGCAGTACCCAGGTCGCGATCGCCATGCGAGTAGAGCTAGTTGCTGATGACAGTAAGGACATTGGTTACACAGAGGTTGATGATGGTGCGGACAGCTTATGGTTGTTAAATGGAGAGCGGGATATGTTCTCCTGAACAAGAGAATGCCTATTACAGCAGCTCTTGCGAACAACTTATGGTTGTAGTATTGGACAACTTATAGTTGTAGCTACAAGGTTCTATGTTCCTCTGAGACGATTGGAGAGATGGGAAAAGCAGGTAGAGTCCTCAAGGAAGTGCTGGAAACCCACCGCATCAGCCAAGGCAAGTTGGCAACGTCGTTGGGGATTGCACGTTCTAATGTTTATCGCTGGGTCAATGAAATCAGAGATCCAGGTTCTGAGACTGTTCTGACTATTGTTGAGGCGCTACGAGAAATTAATCCAAGTGCTGCTGAGGACTTTATGGGTTTATATACTAGCGACTCAACTGAAAATGAAGATCAGCCCGATCTTTCTACTGAATCCACTGAAGAGAGTAAGGTAAACCTGATAAGTAATAACGTTATAGGTCTACCTCAAGTTGAGGGGCTAGATATTTCTGCATTCTCTAGATTATTTGCCAATACTACAAATTCATACAAATACATTTTTTTCTTGTCTCTCTTAGATATTTTGAGTAGACGAAACTTTGATGGTTCTTCGTTAATTAGTTTTAGAGAAATAACAATCGAGATGCTAGCTAACGCTTGGTATCCAAACATTTACTTCAATTTATATTTTGGTTTACAAGACCAAATTGCAAATAAGTTGAACTCTCTAAATATCAAAATTGAACCCAAATTTAATGACTCTGATAAAAAGTACCTGCGTGAAGAAATAAGTAAACAAAATTTAGACAATCTTCTTATAGGAAATTTCTCTTTAATGAGATTTGTCCCTTTTCGCTTAATTAGACCTTTTCTTAAGCATCAATTGGGAAGAATTGAAATAGATAACGAAGTAAACAAAAAAATTGTGCCATTGGCAAAACAATACTTCGATGCAATAAAGCCTCTATATTGTTTTGATGGAGACTATCCTAGCAATTGTGAATACATTCAATTACACCCAGAGTGGGTTTTATACATAAAGATTAACTATGAAATTATACGTTCCTGGGTAGCGTGGGAATGGCTAAACTATATGCAGCGGCGTAATCCTAGTGTTCCTGCTATCAGTAATAAACTTTTTCCACCTGAAAAGAGAGAATCTCTAGAACGTCAAATTGCTTATTGGAAATTAGTGTTACAGCATACTAATTTACAGTGCATCTATTCGGGACGACTTCTGAGCTTAGAGAACCTATCTCTGGATCACTACTTACCTTGGTCATTTGTGACACATGATAATCTCTGGAATTTAATCCCAACTTTCCGGGATGTCAACTCAGCTAAATCTAACAAACTCCCTTCAAGTATTTACTTTAGTGCTTTTGTTGCAATGCAACATATAGGGCTTACTATCTCTAGCGAAAATATGAAGTCTAAGATTTGGAATAAATATGTTGAACATTATATAGCTGATCTAAGGCTGTCTGATACAAACGATCTTCTTAATATTGAAAGACTGAGAAATGCTTATGAGTTAATTGTAATGCCTCAAATATCTCTGGCTACCAGTCAGGGATTCATGCCAAATTGGTCTTACAGATAAATAATTAATGAACATTAACTTATCGCCCCTTGTTTCTGACACTCCATTTGGTGGTGTTCAGGGTAGTCTGTCTGCCAACCCTGGAAAACCTCACGGGATTGCGCTGCTGCCACTTATAAGTTTCGTATTCTTCCTCAATAATTTTGTCGATAAAAGTTAAATCTTCTTCAGAATATCTAGTCGTTGGATTACCCTTTCTCTGAGGAATTAATCCTATAAAGCCACAAACGTATTCTTGTTCAGCTTTTCTATACTTGGCTTTCCCGTGTCTAAGTGTCGGCAACGTCAGGCTTTAAAGCATACGCTCGAATTCCTGTTGTTGGCGATCGGTGTTAGCGGCTTGCAATTTTTCCAAAGCGAAGTTGAGTTCCTGCAAGCCTGCTGCTATGATTTCCTGTTGGTGTTGGGGTGAAGAAGACTCGCCAATGTGCTGTTGCAATTGGGCTACTCGCTGTTGCATCGTGCGTATTTGCTCTTGCAGGTCGCCTGACATCACAACACTCCTCTTCACAAATAGTTTTTTCTCGCTGCGGCATCAGTGGCGAGATAGTGAAACTCATTTTAGTTTGAGATGATTGTCTAACTGTTACATCTGGCAGGGAAAGAGAGCGATCGCATCTACACACCTCATTTCTTGTTAGCTGGCAACAAGATGGACAAGTAGTGATGTGCGACTCCTAAGCAGTAATCGCCTGTCCAACTTGAGTCAAGAATCGGAACGCCTTTACGATATGACTCGCGCACTCAGTGGGTGAGGTTGCGTAAAAGGCACGCCAAGCAGCAGCCTTATATTCGTCATACTGGTTGGCTTTTTCGGGGTACCGCTCTAGCCATGCTAACCGCACAGCATGACCAATCAGAACATCCAGCACCACATATTCTTCAATTTGTAACTCAGGATTGCGCTCTAAAATTGCGGCCAGTTCCATCAATGCCTCAATATTCACGGTGCGATATTCCGGTGCCTCGATCTTATTGAGCAAATGCTCCACCCGCAGTGCGAAGTTCTTTTCCCCCGGTGTCATCTCTGAAAGAATTAGCTGGCTATCTAAACGATTACGGCGCTCCAATTTATCGCCAATAACTAAGCCCTTGCACTGCTTCATGACTCGCCAAACACTGGGATAAAAGTCTTTGGGAACACGACCCGCACTACCATCTAGCTGACGCTTCCTCACCCAGCTACCAATCGAGTAAAGTTCCTCCTCTGTCTCATCCTGCCCCCCCGATAAGACAGCCCAGTCGATTCCTTGTTGAGGTTGTTTGACGTGCAATGATTCCTGCTGGCGTAGCTTTTGGTTCATTCCTTCATAGCCTGCTAAACAAGAACGGACACGCATTTTGATTTCACAGGGGCTAGCGTGCATCAGTTGTTCATAGGCTTCATCCTGAGTAACCCCTCGCTCAGCTGCCAACTCGCTGGTTAAGAGGAGAATGAGATAGCCAACCCGTAGCGTCAGCAAACCATCCAGTAAACCGGGTTCTGATTTAATTAGGATACCAAGGTAGACCAGGATTTCTTGAGTAAGAACGCGATCGCGAATATCCTCCCGACAAAACTCATCAATTTTCGCCCGGATTTCCTGGTGCGACATCGGGTTTTTAATCAACGATGCCTCACTATACGCCCTGCCAACCGTAATCTGTTTCCCACGCACCAAAATATCAGTCACCGCATCCGACAAGCTGATATCTACCTTATTCAGCAAACCCGCTGCTTGACGCACGATTCCCCAATAAGGAGAAGCTGATTCCATACCCGCTTTGATGTAAACTTCATTGAGCAAATCCGCGACTGTCACGGGCACTCCAGGTCCACCAAATCCCGTATCAAACTCCAACCCCCGCAAACGCCTGAGAGTACGCAACAGCTCAATTTGCTCGTAAAGGTTTTGCGACTCCCGTAAACTGTCTAGCAATAACTTGAGGTTCGTTTCACACTCCAGCAGAAACTCCTGGGTGTGACTTAAAGGACCATGTTTCCCAAAATGGCTATTGAGGTAGTAGCAGCGCAGTGCTGCATCTTTGACGGCTGATTGTGTAAATTCAAACTCATGCAGAAAATCAATCCGCTCAGTTCCTGCTGTCAGCATCAACTGGTTGAGACGCCCTAGTTTCACCCGAACGCCATTGCACAAGCCATCTTTTAATTCTTGGATCAACGCGAGTACTGGTAATTGGGGATTAGTGCTAGGGTCAGGAACAATATTACTTCCCACACTTCCATTGTCCATTCCCGCGTCAGCCTCTGTTTGTAACATGCTGTGAGTCAATAGCAGCGTGATTGTCGGACGCCCCAACTCTCCCCAGTGGCGTTGAATATAAGTGAGTTCACTTTTAATCTGATCAACCAGAAAATGATAGTCAAGAGTTAGGTAGAACTGCTGTTGGTCTAGAAACGCAGGTAGGAAGACAATCGTCTCTCGCCCTATCCGAAAGATTCGCGATGTCGTTAGACTCCGTAAGCGTCGAACCGGGCGTCCCGTCAACGCCAGCAAGTCACAGCGACCCATTTGAGCATAAACCGCTGACAGTTCGGTGGCTTGCCGTACCTGCACTGGCTCTACCTGTTTTGGTGTCTGCGTTGCAATGCCATAAGCTGCCAGTTGCGCTTTTAAATCTTCATCCTCTGCGAGCAAGGCAATTTGTACAACTGGGTCTTGGTGACGTCCTATGCTCAAATGGCGTCCCAAAGGGTCAATATCACCAGGGGCGAGTAATCCCTCACTCAGCAACTGACCTAGAAAGTACAAACTCTGCGCCCATACCAGAGGGAGGTTATCATTCGGAAGACGCGGCTGACTATGAGGCGACTTTCGCTCCGCTTCTATATTCTCATGGGGAACGTAATACACTTCCGGTAGTAACCCAATACCGTCTCGCTCTACTAGTAAACCTTTTAAACGCTCCTGATACTTTTGGACTTGCTCAGTGTCTCCTCGAAACAGACCATCCAGCAGCAGGTAACTAAAAAACAAAGGCCATTCGCACTCGATATGCTCAAACTTTTGCAGTTCCCAAGGTTCGTAATGTAGACGAGTCGTGTCTTCCAAAACGGTCTGGTGCCCATCTCTCAAGAAGCGTTTGCAGCCATAGCGACCCTCTAGTTTTTTAACGATGTTGCTTCTGGTACGTTCAATTAGCTGGGCATCTTCTACGGCAAAAGCGGGGAACCCGATCGCACTTAAAAGAGCTGCATCCGTTTCTTTTGAGCTAGATTCACGAGGCAATATGGATTTTAGTGTGATTCGCGATCGTGCAATTTCATCGGGTAATACATGAATTACTGATGCTTCTGAACCATGAACACCGAATAAATCCAGCCCATTGATCGCTTCCAATGCGGCTTTTGCCATCCCTACAGAACTGGCATTTAGTTCAGGATTGCCGTGATTTGCCTTATTGCCCCGCTCCCAGATTCCATAATCGGGTGTTCGATACGTCCGACCAATGTAATAAACAAGATTTTGGACGAAATGGACTTCATCGATTGTAAAGATGATGTATAGTCCAGATGCCGTCATCTGAGCGAGCATCAGCAGGAACAGAGAAGTCGCATCAAGTTGCAAGTGACCCCATTGGTCATCGCCTACAACCACATCGCCTGTACTGGTGTTGTACTTTGCGTGCAGGGCATCTAAGAGGGATTGGGTTTCTTTAAATCGTTCTACTTTGTGCGCTTGCCGCATCATGCAGAACAAAAGCCCGCGCATTAGCTTGACAACACTCTGTTCTAGTTCAAAAGTACGCCCTCCATCACCATCTACCTTGCGGTAAGCCAAACCTAATCCCCAAACCGCCAAAATGCTGTAAACGTTATCACGTACCCAAGCATCGGTATAGTTTCCGTGGGCATTAATTGCGGTACTGGCTGGTAGAAGTCCCGTAATTGGGTTTTGACGATTGAGAATCACCGCTTTGATTTGGTGATAATAATCGTCTAATCGAGCTGGTAGCTGGGAGTTGATGATAGACATACCGATCTCTCGATAATTTCTGAATTTTGATTTGCTGCAAAAGTCGTCAATTGCTTATTTCAGACTTTACACAGAATTCATCTAGCTTGGTGAGGAGATTATTGCCGTTTTGCAAAATATTGGTTACATTAGTTTACAAAGATGTTTACAAAACGTCACTAACGGAGCAAAAGCAATGCAAGAAGATCGCAACGATGTAAAGTTCGGCTTTACGCCTCAAGCTGAAAACTGGAACGGTCGTTTAGCCATGATTGGCTTTGTTGCCGCTCTAATCACTGAATATGTATCTGGTCAAGGTGTCTTACACTTCTGGGGCTTAATGTAATCCCGTAGTTAGTGCAATCTCTATTAATCTCAACGGATAGCTGGGTGTTCTTTACAGGAACCCCAGCTTTTTAAAGCGCGATTGGCTGTCCACCCTAGTAATCGTTCAATGGCTACACTTATCGCTTTAAATTTTTAACTAACTGGTTTTAGGAAAAGGTTAAGGGTGAACATTCAAGGAGAACTACCTGATGTATTTCTTGCTCTGCTTTTCCCACGAGCTGGTATTGCAATTAAATGTGGGATAGCTTGGTAATTTAGAAGAAAACTACAAGGGGCGACGATGCCGCCACCCCTGCAATTGACTCTAAGAAAGCGAAAAGCTACCTAACGAATGTATTCTTTGAGAATGCTATTGCGATTAGGATGGCGTAGTTTGCGGAGAGCTTTTGCTTCAATTTGGCGAATTCGTTCGCGAGTAACGTTGAAGATTTGACCGATTTCTTCTAGCGTCTTCATCCGTCCATCGTCTAATCCGTAGCGTAGACGCAGAACATCACGTTCACGAGGGCTAAGGGTATCAAGGACGCTTTCGAGGTCTTCCCGAAGTAGATTTTTTGAAACTTGATCTTCTGGGGTTTCGCCATCAGCTTCAATGAAGTCTCCAAGGCGAGAGTCTTCTTCTTTACCAATTGGTGTTTCTAAGGAGATGGGAAGTTGAGCAGATTTTGCAATAAATCGCAGCTTCTCGATGGTCATTTCCATGCGATCGGCAATTTCTTCTTCTGTAGGCTTGCGACCCATTTCTTGAGAGAGAATCTTAGTGGTTTTTTTAATCCGCGAGATCGTTTCATAGAGGTGAACGGGTAAGCGGATGGTGCGAGACTGATCAGCGATCGCTCTTGTGATTGCCTGCCGAATCCACCACGTAGCGTAGGTGGAGAACTTATAACCTTTTTCGTGGTCAAACTTTTCAGCGGCTCGAATTAGACCCAGAGAGCCTTCTTGAATCAAGTCTTGGAAGGACAAACCTCGATTCATGTATTTCTTGGCAATTGAGACAACAAGACGCAAGTTTGACTGCACCATTTTGTCTTTTGCCCGACGTCCTAGGTAGAGGCGATGGCGAAAGGCTGGTAAAGCCATATTCACCTCAGTTGCCCATTCGCTGTCTTGTGGTTCGCGTTCTAATTGATCGAACAAGCGCTCCCGTATCCGCTCTAGTTCCAACAAGTCAGCAATTTTCCGAGCCAATTCAATTTCTTCATCTGCCCGCAACAGCCGAATTCTTCCAATTTCTTGCAGGTAGAGGCGAATTGAGTCTTCTGTATAGTGCTTCTTTTTTGTTTGTGTTCGACGACGGGTAGAGCGCACCTTACCAGGCTTACCGTCTTCTTCATCCGATTGAGCGTCTACAAGCTCATCTCGGTTCACGTCATCCTCGATTAAGAATTCCAGCTCATTCTCAGGCTGAGTGATTGTTGCGAGATCTAAGTTTGCCTGGGTCATGCCTTTTTCCTCATGCTCCTTCAGTTAAAGACCAGTAGATGGTGTTTTTTAATCTACTTGAGATTGCGTTGCCAGCGAGTAACTTTCTCTTGCATTCTAAGGTTTTATTTGATAACTGAGTATGAGAAATAAGATCGGCTCATTTCTTTACACTCAACCGATGAGTGAATGCGTTATGTCGTTAGTGTTAATGCTGGCTTCTGTTGAGACTTTTTGATTGTAGCCTTAAATACCAAAAATGTACGACGGTTTTAGCTTCAATCTTTTTATGGCGTAGTGAGCTTATAAAGCGCTTTCATACAAAATAATGTTCATGAAAATGATGCCCCCATGATGAATTCCTTTTCCTTAAGTTGCTACGTGCGGCGGCTGAGTGCAAAGTTCTAGTTTTTGCAGTTAGCCCTGTTTCAGCAATCATAGACTGTTTCTACAAGCTGAATCCAGAACACTATTAAATGTCTGGTAACAGCGGTTGCCACATTTTTGTGTACCCATCGAAGTTCAAAAATTGGATTCATGCTTGCTGTTTTGCTGAATCTTTCCTAATTTACTCTAGCTTTGAACTTGAGCGTCCCAGTTAAATAGCTGAAATACACTCAGCCATTTTAATGAATTCATCTGACAGATGACTGTCATAGCGTGTGACAAATTCACTAGCTTACCTAGCATCTTACTTAGTACAGATGTTCTATAATCATCTCGATTGATATCCCCTCTGACTACGTTAGCGAAGTTTTCCTGTAAGAGAAATATTTTCTACAGCCGAAGGTTAGAAATAGGTCATGGCAGTTGTTCTAGCGTAAGACAGATGTAAAACAATTGTTCTAACACACAAAGCAAGTAGATGTGGGAAGTTTCTAGAAAAAAAAACTCTAAACGGTTTGCTAGTCGATGTTTGAAAACGACAGTATGGTGTTTGGCTACTAGTACACCATAGGCTTGACTAACGCTCGGCAAACAAGAGGAAGACCACATCAATTCGGGTAAAGCATCTTTGAGGAGAATGTTCTCCGTAACTTACCTTTCCTTGTAAGACAACAACTGCTAAGTCTGCTGCCATAACTGGTTGATCGTAACAAAATGATAACCCTGCTGTAGGAGCAGAGGAATTAACAGAGCCGTTGTTTGGGCAACATCTTGTCCTCCATAGTAGCCATCGTGTAAGACAATCAGCGACCCATTTTGTACCTGCCGTAGAACTCGCTGTACAACCACCTGGACACCAGGACGTTCCCAGTCTTCTGGAACAACACTCCACATCACAGTCCGATAGTTCCACTGGTGCAATAAATTCAATGTTTGCGGTGTAAATAAACCATTAGGGGGGCGAACGTCTCGAATATTTTCTGGCTTAAGCTGAGACGCTTGATCGTCAGACAAAGCGATCGCCAGCGCCGTGTGAATTGCCTTTTGAGTTTTTTCTAAACTCTCTCTAAGAGCCTCCGGTGTTAAAAGAGCAAAGGAATGATGATGATATCCATGTAACCCAATCCAATGACCGCGCTCATAAACAGTTTTTGCTACGGCGGGTGATCGATCTACGCAAGCACCCAACCAGAAAAAGCTGGCTTTGATATTGTAGTGGTCTAGGACTTGCAGGAGTTCTGGGGTGTATTGAGGATGGGGTCCATCATCAAAGGTAAGTGCGATCGCTCGTGAAGTCTTTGCACCTGTCCACAGGCAACCACGAAAGGAAGGTTTAAGAATTTGGTACAGGATAGGATAAAGCGGTGCAAGCTGCATTCAGTCGTGATTCGTTAAAAGTTTTGATGGGTCAGGTGAGTCTTAAGTGTCTCCACTTAAAGATGCTAACGTTTTCAGACCCTAAAAACTAAAGCTTGGGTCAGCCAAAGTCAGTTGACCATCAAAAGCATAGACAGTAATTCGCAAGATATTTGAGGATTCAATCCTTAGCTCGGCATTGGGCGAGATCTGGGAATTAGAACCGGCTAGATTAGGTTCTGTAATTGAAGAGCGGACTAAAAGTTTTTCCTCTTGGTCATAGGCAGACAGAACAGTTCGTTGGGAACTGGTGACATAGCAGCAGAACATATTGACAGGTTGTGAGAATGTTGCTTCCAGCCAGCCGCTGTTTGGCGCACCCATGAGTACTGTGGTACCCGTTCGGGGTGGATACGCAGGATTTGAGGGTTGTAAGGCGATCGCGTTTTTAAAGGTAATGCCATAGTGATGAAACTGATGCTCCACAACTTCAAAGCATTTCAAATCTTCCAGGTTAAGGCAGATGCTAGAAGGTCTTATCACGAGTAAATTAGAGTCAAACTCAACTGCACCCCAATAAGGAGAAGCAATTACAGTTTGCGGCTTAGGGAAATCAGTTGTTGATTCCAGGGTTTCAGAATCAGCCTCTTTGACTTCATTCAACGGTTGAACACACTGCATTGCCATAACACTAATATGAACGCAATTTATCAAAATCGGAGAACCACCAACCCTATTGACGTGGAACAACCCAAAATTCTTGGTTTGTCCGTGAGTCACAAATCTGTGAGGAAAAAACACCCTTGTATTACTTAGAATACTCAACTCCCAACTGCCGCTTACCTTCACAAGTTCTGACTGATCAGACTCCACACATCAAGGGCTATATACTCTCTCCAGAAAATAGACAATCAAGACTACAACCCACATTCCGCCCTTTGAGTGTCACAAGCGGATGATTTAGTGGAACCGAAG
>NZ_JCACKQ010000080.1:0-24226 GCF_059505465.1 Symplocastrum torsivum
AAAGCTAGGCGCAAACGTCATCGAGACATCGACGCTCACACCCAACTTATTTGGGTTTTGTTAGTTGCAGCGGATAATGAACCCTAGACCAGCTCTCCTACTCAGCCCCTTCAATGGGTGCAAAGCCCTGACGCTGAATGTTTTCAGTAATCGTGCGGGGTTCTAGGAATTGCAGTAAGTAGTCGGGTCCACCTGCCTTTGAGCCGACACCAGAGAGTTTAAATCCACCAAAAGGCTGTCGAGAAACAATTGCACCTGTAGTGGTGCGGTTGATGTAAAGGTTTCCGACTTCAAACTCGGTTGTGGCTTGGTTGATGTGGGAAGGTGTTCGAGAATACAAACCACCTGTAAGGGCGTAGTCGGTGCCATTGGCAACATCAAGTGCTTCTTGAAAGTTCTTCGCTCGAATGACGGCAACAACTGGCCCAAAGATTTCTTCTTGAGCAATCTTCGCATCGGGTGAGACATCCTTAAAGATGACGGGTCCAATAAAGTAACCAGTATCAGGGGCTGACATTTCCAACGCGACTTCTGCGTCTTGACGACCTGCGGCGATATACTCCCGGATACGGTCTCTGGCATTGGCATCAATGACTGGCCCAATCTGAGTACTTGGAGCTTCTGCTACGCCAATATTAAGCGATCGCGTCGCCTCTACTAAGCGACCCACAAAAGCCTCATACACAGGTTCTAAGACAATCACCCGCGAACAAGCCGAACACTTCTGTCCACTGTAACCAAACGCTGATTGCACCACACCTGCAACGGCTTGGTCAAGGTCAGCACTTTCATCGACAATAACCGCGTTCTTCCCGCCCATCTCTGCAATCACTCGCTTGAGATGTTTTTGCCCCGGTTGTACAATCGCCGCCTCTTTATAAATTCGGCAACCGACTTCCTGAGAACCTGTAAAGGCGATTAAATGGACATCAGGATGATTAACCATGTGAGCGCCTACCGTTGACCCTTTGCAAGGAACGTATTGGAACACGCCTTTGGGTATCCCTGCCTCAACCAAAATTTCAGCAATTTTTGCGGCAATCACTGAGGAGACTTCAGCAGGTTTGAGGAGGGTGCAATTTCCGGCTACTAATGCTGCTACTGTCATCCCAGTTGCGATCGCAATTGGGAAGTTCCAGGGCGAAATAACAACGGCAATCCCTCTCGGTTGGTAGATGTAGCGATTCGTCTCACCCGCCACATCATAGATATGCCCTTGTTCAAGGCGTTCCATCTCATCCGCATAGTAGCGGCAGAAGTCGATCGCTTCTGACACTTCTGCATCTGCTTCCCGCAACGGTTTGCCCACTTCCAAAACAACCCAAGCTGATAGTTCAGCACGACGCTGTTCCATCAACTCTGCGGCTTTTCGCAATACACCAGCACGTTGCCGTACAGGTGTCTTCCTCCAGCTTGGGAATGCCGCTTTTGCAACTTGTAAAGCTTGTTCTGCTTGTTCAACTGACAGTAGCCCTATTTTCCCCACTACCTCATTAGGATTGGATGGATTGACGGAATCAACTGTTTGCTCAGTGTTTTGGTACTCACCGTTAATGAGAGGTAAGTACGTTTTACCCAGTTGTTGCCGAACGGTTGCAAGGGCTTGTTGGGCTTCCTGTCTTGCCTCTACCTCCGCATAGTCCGTATCTGCCACATTTGGGAAAGAGTAGGAATTTTGCGGATGATGTTCCGACTCTGGATTGGCGTGGACAGGTGGGGCAAGCAGTTCCTCAATCGGTCGTTCTTCCATGCTTTGCCGCAAGAATGAACTATTTGCCGTATTCTCTAGCAAACGGCGAATGAGGTAAGCCATCCCTGGCAACAGTTCGCCATACGGAGCATAGACACGCACCCGATGACCCCGTTTCACTAACGCTTTTGCCAGTTGATCACCCATGCCGTAGAGAACTTGCATCTCGAAGCGACGACGAGGGATGTTGAGGGTTTCTGCGATCGCAATTGCCAATGCTTGCGATCGCACGTTATGGCTACCAATTGCAGAATAAATATATTCGTGATTCTCCAGCATCAACTGGGTCATCTTCTCAAAATTGGCATCCGTTGCCGCTTTATCGTTATAAACTGGCTGCGGCCAATCCTTTTGTGCGGACTTGATTGTCTCCTGATCCCAATACGCCCCTTTTACCAGGCGCACGGTGAACGGATAGCCGCGCTGTTTCGCCCACTCAATCAACTCACGTAAGTCTTGCTCACTGTCGCGTAGATAAGCTTGCAGCGTTATACCGACATCCGTGCGAGAACGAAACTCCTCTTCCATCAACAGTTCTTTAAGAATATCGAGCGTCATGTTTTTGTAAACATACTGCTCCATATCGAAGTGAACGCCTGCCCCCAGTTCTTGAGCGCGGCGTAAGAGAATACGAAGGCGATCGCAAACTCTTTCCTTACTTCCTTGAGGATCGAGCGGGTCAAACTGCGAGTAAAACGCCGTTAACTTGACTGATACTTGAACTTGTGGTATAGGCTCACCATCCGCAAAATCAATCTCTTGTACTGGCGACCACTTCTTCGCTTCCTGGGTCAACTGCTCCATCAAATCCAGGTAACTTTGTAGGTAAGACTGCGCCTCAGCTTCCGTAATGACTGCCTCTCCTAATAAATCGAGAGTGAAAGCCATCTTATCTTTCCGCAGTCGCTCAATCGTCTTGAGTACCTGCTTAATGTTCTCCCCAGCAATATATTTGTGGGCAAGCGTTTCAACGGCGGTAGAAACCGTTGTTGCTGCTACCTGTCCCGGCATTGAGTCAGCTTGAGCAAAGTTGAGCATTCCTTTGAGTGCTGCTGGCAGTTCAACTGACTCATCACCTAAATATTCCTGCAAATGACGAGCAACTTCCGGCTTGCTACGCAAAGCGGGTAAAGAATCAATGAAGCGAAACAACTGCACCCGCAATCCTGGATTGCCCATTGCCCAGGCTAGCAATTTATCATCCCAGCGCATTTGGTCACGCATCTGGGCGAAAAAGGAGCGATTCTCTCTGGTTGCTGCCAAAAGTTGTTTGGCGATTTCCTGAGTTTTCGTTTCGTAGGTGCTTTTCTGTACTTGTACAACCACGGCTGGCAGACTCCTATTCTGGGCGAGGCTTTGGACTGAAGCCTTCTATATTACTTAACTAAAGTTGTCAGCGGATCGTTGGTCAGCTATCAGTCGGTTAGATTCCTCTGACAAAGATTTAGTGGCTAATCGTTAGTCGGAGTTTCACTCTCCCACCAACTTTGATCTGAAAGCTGATTGCTGAAAGCTGATTGCTCTTTATATTTCTATTGTCCAATTTAAAACCCGAATTGGGGTCTGCTGGTTGGTTAGCTTAACACTACTACCTAAAGCTGGGGAGTCTTAATGTCTCCTTACTATCTCAACTTGAGATAAGCAGACGATACATAACCCTTCACAGGAGAAGAAATGGGTACCCAGCCATTTACGCCGCGATTCACAATCGTAACGCGCTGTCCATTCGCTAAAGATCCGACAATAGCACTGTTAATCGAGGGTTCTTGCCGCACACGAAGACTACTGTCCACAACTACTCGGCGGTAGTTACTACTGGAACTAGAAGGAGGTACAGGTGTAGCGCATAACTTGAGATAAGCCGCCGCTACATAACCTCTAACAGGGGAAGAAATCCGTACCCAGCCATTAACACTCTGACCCTCAATTGCAACAAGGGTTCTATTGCTTAATGAGCCAACAATTGACCCACCTGGACTTAAGCGGACATTGAGACTGTCGCCACGAGTGACAACTCGGCGACAGTTGTCTGATTGTGCCAGTAGAAATTTACCCTCCTGTGAGGCTGTTGTTTCTGGAGGAGACGGCTTGATGCTTTGCGATGCAGGTTTAGCAGCAGTAGAAGGAGTCGCAAAAGTTGTCACAGCCAGTGAAAGGAATGGAGTCACGGCTATGGATTGTTGCCAACCGCTAAGCTGTTTCATTGGGATAATTCCTTATCAAATCGAAGAGAGATGCTTTATTCTAAAGCCCCCAAAAAAGCTCTAGCCAGCGATAAAATCCGAAATTCAACGTTTTAGGCAATTTTCTAGAGATTCAGGTTTAAATTCACTATTTTTCGACCAATAGACTAAAAATTTCATCAGTGGCAAACTTTAATGATCACAAAAAAAGTAGAGTGCATTGCGATGCACCCTACTTCTTCCCCAGCTTTTGGCTATTACAATTTATCCTTCAGACGAAAAAGCCCCGTTAGCAGTGACGGGGTGTTTTTCTGTACTATGCGTAAAAGACGTTGGAAGCTCAAGCAATGTCCATTCGTTTTTGATGTAACTGAGGTCAGATGGTCTAGATACATAGCTCTCAACATAACCACAAGTACCACAAATGTAGGTATCGAGTGGGACATAGCGATCGCCAGAAGTTCCAGACCCTACTGTAATCGTGTTTAAAGAGGGAAACTTTCTATTCGTGTTGCAAAAAACCTCGTGCGAACTGCACTTGGGACATTGACCATTTTTCATCTGATGACTGCCTTGAGGTAAAAAACTTGCTTTGATTCCTTTTACCGATTTGGTACAGCACAATCGGGATAAAATCTCACTCACCGAATCAACAAACATCTAGTCCGATTAACTACTTGGTTTATAGCATTTGGGCTTCAAGTCTGCTGTCTGTTAACACTCATTTCCTGGCACGACTGACGTTAAAGACTTACCCTTTTGGATGGAAGCCTTGTGGATAGTACCCCAGGAGAGCCAAATGAAGTTTAGATTGGGTTGGTTGCGTAACCAGGTTGTCTTGGCTTTGGGCACATTGTTTGTCATTGTTCTGAGTGTCTTGCCATTTAATCTAACGTCTATTCAGGCACAACCTCAGATGCTGATGCCGCCAGAGGCACAACCACAGGAAATCCTACAAGGCTGGCAATACCACTGGGGAGACTTTCCTCTGAATGAAGCTGGTGTTCCAGTTTGGACACAACAAGAGATTTCTAGTCCTGGCTGGCATCCATTTGAGTTCCCTAAACGCTTATGGAAACAACAGGGGCAAGAAATTGTTTGGCTGCGTGTTCCTTTACCCAGTGGACAATGGCAGTCTCCTGCACTGTATTTGCGTGCCGTTCCCTACATACTCGGTGCTTACATTGAGGATAAGCCAATCTATACAGAGCTTTCGCTAAACTCGTCAAATCAAGTTAAACGAGAAGAGTATCAATGGCCAATTATTCCTCTTGAGCCTCCTGTTGCAGGGAAAACTCTGTTTTTCCGGGTTTATGCGGGTTACGCCTCGGCAGCCGATATCTATATCGGTTTATTTGACCGAGTAATGATTGGTTCTAAGACGAGTCTAATTAAGCATTTAATTCAAAAAGAGATTAGCTCTGTACTGGGTATTTTCTTTACTTGCTTAGGTTTAATTGCACTTTTAATTTCTTTGAATCGTCAAGAAAAGCGAGCCTATATCAAATTTGGTTTGTTATCTATATTTGTTGGCACTTATACAACGGCGAATAGTCAGGTTGTTACTCTGTTTTTTAGCAATCCAGCAGCATTAGATTATATTCGGAATATATCTTTTTACTTAATACCAATTAGTGGCTGTGCTTTTTTTGAAGAAGTCTTTGGGGCAGGATATCAGTCAGTTATTCGGCGTTTGTGGCAAATTAACTTAGCCTATGTGCTGGTTGCGATAACCTTAGTGATTAGTAACCTAGCTTTGTGGAGTCAGACTATATTTCCGGCTCAACTATTATTTCTAGTAAATGCTGTTGTTTTATTATTTGCGGCTCTTCAAATACTAATCAGAGGAAATCTGGATGCTAAGCTATTTACTTTTGGCTTTATTATTCTCACTCTATCTGGCGTTCACGACATCCTGGTTTATATTTTTAGCCCAATAACTTGGTATTCGAGAATCTATCCTTGGGGAACCTTTGTTTTTATCCTAATTTCAGGATTTATCTTAGAAAGTCGATTTAATCAAGCACGAAAACGATTACAAGCTTATGCTATTGAATTAGAAACTAAAAATGCAGCTCTTAAGAGATTGGATCAGCTTAAGGATGAATTTTTGGCAAATACGTCTCACGAACTAAAAACTCCTTTAAATGGAATTATTGGTATTGCAGAGTCACTAATTGATGGCGTAACAGGTCAGTTATCTAAACAAACCGTTTTGAACCTTTCCCTAATCGCTTTGAGTGGAAGAAGGTTAACTCAGCTAGTGAATGACTTGCTAGATTTCTCACAGCTAAAACACAAAAAGCTTGAATTGAAGATTAATCCAGTCGGGATGCGAGAAGTAACAGATATTGTGCTGATGCTTTCGCGATCGCTTATTGGCAACAAATCCTTACAACTGATTAATAACATTGCTCCGGAGATGCCTCCTGTGGATGCCGATGAGAATCGAGTCCAGCAGATTTTGCACAACCTTGTGGGTAACGCGATTAAGTTTACCGAAAGCGGCATCATTGAAGTTTCTGCCGCTATTGTCAATGAGATGTTAGCTGTTACCGTTACAGATACAGGTATTGGCGTCCCGGCTGATAAACTAGAGCGAATCTTTGAGTCGTTTGAACAAGCGGATGGTTCAATTGCAAGGGAATATGGAGGTGCAGGATTAGGTTTAGCGGTAACACAACAGCTAGTTCAGCTACATGGTGGCACTATTCACGTCGAGTCTACTGTAAGAGTTGGCTCACGCTTCACGTTTACTCTCCCCTTATCAAGAAATAAGCTAGAAAGTAAACAACAAGACGTGTCAAAGGGTCAAGATTTATTGGCACCAAAACTGTCTGCTAATGAACTGTTAATTGATAGTAAGACATTTGTTCCTGCGGAAGGAGGCTTTCAAATCTTAATTGTGGATGATGAACCTGTAAATCTTCAGGTGCTTGTCAACCATCTTTCTTTGCAAAACTACGCCATTATTCAAGCTTCAAATGGAATAGATGCATTAGAAGTCATTCACAATGGTTTAAAACCTGACCTTATTTTGTTGGATGTGATGATGCCAAAAATGACGGGGTATGAATTTTGCAAAAAAATTCGTGAACAATTTCCGGCTAATGAAATGCCTGTTGTATTATTAACCGTTAAAAATCAGGTATCAGACTTGGTAGAAGGGTTTAATTCTGGAGCCAATGATTATTTAACCAAACCTATCTCTAAAAATGAATTACTAACACGCATTAAAACCCATATTCGCTTAGCAAAAATCAATGAGGCTTATGGACGATTTGTGCCTCATGAATTCTTAAGGTTTTTGGAGCGAGAAAGCATTGTTGATGTTCAATTAGGTGACCAGGTACAGAAAGACATGACTGTTCTGTTTGCCGATATTCGCTCATTCACGACCTTGTCAGAGAGGATGACACCTAAACAAAACTTTGATTTCCTCAACGCTTGCTTGAGTGAGGTGAGTCCAGTCATTCGCAACCACAACGGCTTTATTGATAAGTACATTGGTGATGCAATTATGGCGTTGTTTCCTCAAACGACTGACGATGCAGTACAGGCGGCAATTGAGATGCAAAAGCAGATTTTGCTCTACAACGAGCATTTGCAAAAGAGTGGTGATGAGCCAATTGCGATCGGTATTGGTCTACATACAGGCAGTTTGATGCTAGGAACTGTAGGAGAGGCGCAGCGGATGGAAACGACTGTGATTTCTGATGCGGTGAATTTAGCGTCTCGTTTGGAAGGCTTAACTAAGGTGTATGGGGTTGATATTTTAATTAGCGAACAAACCCGGTATCGCCTCAATGATCCACAATGTTATAAACATCGGTTTCTCGGTCGAGTTAAGGTAAAGGGTAAAACTCAACCTGTGGATATATTTGAAGTCTATGAGGCAGACCCTCAGCCAGTGCTTGAACTCAAAGAGCAAACTCGTAGGGAGTTTGAGGAAGGAGTGGCTTTGTACTTAGAAGACCACTTTGCACAAGCACAACAGATCTTCGAGCAAGTTCTACGCAAAAATCAGCAAGATAGAGCAACACAGTTGTATATAAAACGTTGTCAGAGGGTGCAAAACTTCGGCGCATCTGAACTTAATGGTTTAATTAGCTAGGGAAAAATTTGGCTAGTCCAGCAGGGCGGCAATAACTATCCAGTTGAAAAAGGTTCAAAAGCTTGCTGTACAAGCAATATTCCTTCTGCCCTAGAGCCTTCTGTCTTCTTGCACTAGGTAGGAAGTGGTGAAACGAGCGAAGTGGGTCAACGAGGACTAGCATAGAGAGAGGAAATAGCCCAAAAATTTTGGTTGAGGGTGGTGACTTTGGTGGGAGTAGCTTTCGGAGGGAGAGATGGCTGTTAAATTGCGGCAACCTATTTTAGTGGGAGGAGTTAGCCTGTCGTTTTTGCTCTGGCTTTTGCAGAGTTGGCATCACTCTGTTGGGCAAGTAGGTGAGTTTGGTGTACTCGGTGTGATGGCATTAGGTGCTGGATTCTGGTTGTTCCAGCAGAAAAACTCGAAAGAAATTGATTTTTCGAGGGAATCAGTGCCGTTAAACCGTGAGACGGTGGAAAAAGCGATCGCTTCTTGCGAAACTCTAATTAATCACCTAGAAACTGAGGCAGGCAACCCAGAGACGATTAGCCAATTGCGACAGCAGGTTACCCAACTCACAACACAGTTAAATCGACAGGAATTACAAATAGCCGTAACGGGTGGTAAAAGTGTCGGGAAAACGGCTGTTGTTCAAGTGTTGGAGTCTATCTGGAGTAAACAACCGCAGCGTCTTACCTTAAAGGAGACACCCGCGCTGTTTATTAATACAGATGGCGATGTCACGGCAGAATCCCTAGCGAAAGAAGTTGCTCTCGCTTCGGATTTAGTTCTATTTGTCACGGCTGGTGATTTGACCGATACTGAGTTGCAAAGCTTGCGACAATTGAGAGCGACAAACCAGCGAATTTTACTGGTATTTAATAAACAAGACCAGTATTTACCAACAGAACGAGCGACTGTGTTGCAACAGCTACGGCAACGGATGACGGGGTTATTAGGTGCTGAAGATGTGGTTGCGATCGCATCTTCTCCTGCCTCAGTAAAAGTGCGTCAGCATCAGCCAGATGGTTCGGTACAAGAGTGGATGGAACCACAATCCCCTGATTTAACCTTACTAAGTGGGCGGTTAAGTCAACTTGTTGCTCAAGGAGGGCAGCAATTAGTTTGGGCAACTACCAATAGAGCCGTGGTAGCGCTGAAAACTGAGGTGAAAACCGAGTTAAATAAAGTCAGACGAGATCGCGCTCTCCCCTTGATTGAAAAATATCAGTGGATTGCGGCAGCAGCAGCGTTTGCTAACCCAGTGCCAGCACTCGATATCCTCGCAACGGCGGCAATCAGCGCCCAGTTAGTGAAAGATTTGGGTGAGATTTATCAGCAAAAGTTCTCACTCTCACAAGCCCAGTCAGCCGCTAAAACGTTAGGCACTTTGATGCTCAAGTTGGGACTAGTTGAACTCTCAACTCAAACCGTGGGCAGCATCCTCAAAAGCCATGTCGTCACCTACGTTGCAGGTGGCGCTGTGCAGGGAGTTAGCGCGGCTTATCTCACAAGATTAGCGGGTCTAAGTCTCATTGAGTACTTCCAAGAGCAAGAGATTAGCCAAACTACTGCAACGGGACAACCGTTCAACATTGAGCGACTCGGACAGAAACTGCAATCCGTGTTCCAGCAAAATCAACGGGTAGCATTTTTGCAGGGTTTTGTCAAGCAAGCGGTGGGACATCTTGCGCCAAAGTCACCTCAACCTGAACTCACGGGTTCTGAGACAGGGGCAACTGCTGCTTAAATCTATCTGTAGGGTGCGTCGCGACGCACCCTACGAAGGCTGACTTTGGGAGCTGCAATTTTCCAATGGGGTAGGTAAAAAGTTAGGGGCGCTCTTGTTTTGCGCCCTCAGGCAAGAGAAGTGTAAGGGATTACTTGGTTTTCTTTTGTGGCTGTTGCAGCATTACAGGCACCAATACTTTAATCAAGCTTGCGATCGCGCCAATCAAAACTGAAATTGCCATGATGACAGCGACAGGACTGTTCCCATCTGTCAGACTGACATTTGCCCTATCTGGCTGAACTTGTGCAGGAGTGACAAGCTGAATAGGTTGGTTTGTTTGCTCTAGTTTTGTGGTTGTCTTTAGAGTTTCCATCATTTCATCCTCATCTGTTGGTTGTATCGGGTGTCGATGAGACAAGCCTAAATTTATGAGTAGGTCTACCTCCAGACCAGTTGAGGACACTAATTAAGTTCCCTTTTCTGTCCTCCCAGATGAAGGATGAGGCTAGCTAAACTATGGCTATGAATCCACGTAGGGGCACGACATATCTATCGTGTCCCTAACACATCACAAAACAGCTATGAGTCAAACGCGCAAACCTCGTAGTGTTCGGGCAACTGAAGAAGGACGCTACAAACTCCAACAAGCCAAGGCTGCTGGACGAGATGATGATGGTAAGCCTCTGACTTATGAGCGCATTGCTGAAAGGGCTAGGGTAGACAAAAAGACAGTTGAGCGGTTTTTCCGTGGCGAAGCTAAGGATAGGGATTCTGTTGTTGCAATTGTCCAAGCTTTGGGTTTGGAAATCACAGAGGTAGTCGATCCAAAGGAGTGGAATCCACCACAACAGACATCTGATGCGATCGACTGGCACGAAGTTTGTGGCAAAGTCTTAGCACAGCAGCAAGAATTCCAGCGACTCCGGCGGCAAGCTACTGAACGGGGTTTTGAATTAAATGTCTATGTACCACTGGGATTAGTTGAGCGCAAACAACAGCAGCGTTGGGGTGGAGATGTTCCTCTAGAGGAGGTGTATCAGCTAACTGAGGAAGTCATCACCAAAGAGTATGACAATGACAAGTTTCTGACAGAAGTAATTGAGCCTGGGAAAAGCAGGCGTATTGCTATCATCGGCGAACCCGGTGCTGGAAAGACTACGCTGCAAGAGAAAATTGCGGTTTGGATACATGACAAGAACAAAGGCTTGCCGATTTGTATCCCGTTGGGAGGCTTGCAGGGGAAATCCCTCGAAGACTATCTACTCCAGATTTGGCTCAAAGCGGCGCTGCGATTCATTGAACTTGATGCTTCAGGAGTAGAGGCTAAGGCATTCGCTTCTCTAAAACAACAGTTCCGTGAGGGTAAGGTGTGGCTGCTGTTAGATGGGGTAGATGAGATGGCGGCTACCTCACCTGTGGAAGCGTTAGCGACTATCAAAGAACAATTAACAGACTGGCTGGTAGAGGCGCGGGTGGTGCTGACTTGTCGCCTCAATGTCTGGGATGCCAATGTCACCAATATGTTGACTGGCTTTGAAACCTATCGCACTCTGGAGTTTAAGCCGGAGCAGGTTGAGGATTTTATTCGACACTGGTTTGCCTGCGCCGAGGAGTCGCAACGGGGAGAAGAATTACTAAAGAAGTTAGAGGAAACGGGGAAAGAGCGCATCCGAGAATTGGTGAGAAATCCCCTACGGTTGTCGCTATTATGTCAGACATCGTATGTGCTGCCTGTGGATGAGCCATTGCCAGAAACGAAGGCGGCTCTTTACGAGAGATTTACTCGCTATTTTTATGAGTGGAAACAAGAGCAACATCCGACAACTCGAACTGAACGGCGGCAATTGAATCAAGCACTAGGCGAATTAGCTAAGGCAGGAATTAACAGTAAAGTTAGGTTTCGGTTAGGAGAGGACTTCGCCTGTGATGTAATGGGTGAACCGCTGTTCGATTTAGCTTGCCGTCTGGGTTGGCTAAATTTGGTGGATAGAGAGGCAAAAACTGATGAAGCTGTGTATGCTTTCTTCCATCCTACGTTTCAAGAATATTTTGCAGCGTGTGCGATCAATAACTGGCACGATTTCCTAAATCACGTCCCTGACAATCCAATGCTAGGTACTTACCGCATTTTTGAGCAGCAGTGGACAGAGGTGATTATGCTGTGGTTGGGGCGACTAGATTTGGAAAGGGAGTATAAGGAAGAGTTTATTCAGACGTTGCTAGAGTTTGAGGATAGATGCGGAGGCTTTTATAGTTTTAGAGCCTATTTCCTGGCAGTGGTTAGTATTGCTGAATTTGGGGATTTTAGCGATGCTGATGCAGTCGTTAAACAAACTGTTGAGTGGATTTTTGGTATTTTCGATGATACGAAACAGGTTTGGATAGGATATCTTAACCCAGTTCCCTGGTTAGCTCAAAACGCTCTGTTGGGAACAGACCTGAATAGGGCAATTAAAACCGTAGCTCAAAAAATAATTCCTGCCGTAACTAATGCCGCTCAATACTCGCCCTCTACTCAAGATGCCGCTATTAGAGCTGCTGAGATTTTAGGATTAGTAGGTACAGATAGCTCAGAAGCTATTAACGCTCTGATCAAACTAATTAATATTGAGAACTCACACTTCGTACTAGTACGTTCTCAAGCTGCTGAGAGCTTGGTAAAGATTGCTATAGGTAACAAAAAAGCTATAGCTGGCTTGACAAGCTTACTTCTATCTGTAAAAGAAAAACAAGTTCTTATAACAGTTGCTGGGACTTTAGGAAAAATTGATCCTGGCAACTCCTCTGCTATAAATTATCTACTTGAACTGATGCAGCCTAGTCAGAGTGAAGAAACCCGTTTAGGCGCAGCTTGCTGTTCATTAGAAATTGATGTTGTTAAATCCACTGCCATTAGCACTCTCAACGAGCTGAGGCTTAGCCAAGATAAAGGGGTGTCTTGGTACGCCAATATGGTATTGCAACAAGGCTCTGTATTTACTATCGAGTATGATCAACTGGACACTGTCAGTTCAGATGACATTAAAGCTGCTGAAGAATGCTGGAATCAAAGCAGCTCTTTGATTGAGTTGCTCAGTGAAGACAAACATGAGTTGGCTCGTCAAGAAGCAATCTGGACATTAGAGAAATACGCTTCCAGTAACCCTGAAACAATTACAACTCTTATTAAAGAGCTTTACATAAGTGAGAATTAGTCTGTTATTCAAGCAATCACCTGGATATTGAGCAGAGTTGCCCTCGGTGATGAAAATGTTGTTAAACATCTGATTCACCTGATACAAACCAGTAAAAATGGGTTACTCCTAACGGAAGCACCTAGAGCTTTGAGCAAGCTCCTTCAAGGTGATTTGTTCTCAGTAGCAGTCAGAGGTTTGAAGGATTACCTACAAAATGAAGTCTATAAAACCGATCCTGGACGCTACGAGCAAATCTACCAAATACTCTGGTTTTGCACTCGAAAGATGAGCTATCCAGATTTCTATCAAGCTTGGCATGAGACAACCACTCATCAGCAGGGATAGGATTTAGCGATCGCTTCCTCTGTGACTTGAGCAAATTTGATGGTGCGATCGCACATCAGCTAAGTTAGATAGACTCAAAACTGAGTACACCTCGTGAGCTAGATATCTAAATGCAAGTTTTAACACTCACTGGCAAAATCGACTCCGATGGGCATCTGCATCTGGATATATCAACTCAGCTAGCAGCCGGAAATGTAGAGTTAGTCCTAGTGATTAACCCCACACCCCAAGAAAAGCAAAACCGCAAAAAATACGATTTTTCCGACTTAGCTGGTAGATTAACATTGCAGGGCGATCCAGTAGAAATCCAAACAAGGATGCGGGATGCGTGGTGAACGTTACCTACTAGATACAAATGCCATCATTGCTTTACTCCAAGGTAATCAGCAGTTAATCGAACTCCTGCAAGATGCCGAATGGATTGGTATTTCCATTATTAGTCAAATTGAATTCCTGGTATTTCCAGCACTAAATGACGCAGATAGGCAACTATTCAATGAATTCTTGCAGCGCATTGAAATTATCTGGATAGAGCCAAGTCAGCCTGAACTGGTTGAATTAACGATTCAACTACGACAGCAGCATCGCCTTAGACTTCCCGATGCGCTGATTGGGGCTACTGCGATTCACTTTGGCGCAAGTCTAGTGACAGCAGATGTTCAGTTGCAAAACATTCCCGCTTTAGATACTCTCGGTTTTTAGTGACAGTGATTCGAGCAGTACCATTTGAAAACTCCTACTAGCTACTACATCGAGCTAATTACTACCTTTCCCCCACGTCCAATTACCAATGAAGCTGAGCTAATCGCTACTCAGAATCAGATTAATTCTCTTTTGGATAAAGGCAACCTCATACAAGACGATCGCGATTACCTAAAAGTGCTTGGTACTCTCGTCTATGATTATGAAGATAAAAACGAGCCAATGCCTACTCTAAAGGGTGTTGAACTCCTCAAAGCATTGCTAGAGGAATCTAATCTTCAGCCAAAAGATTTACCTTCCATCTGCCAATCTGAATCTATCATTTTAGAGATTTTGGATAGAAGACGTGAACTCACAGCTAGTCAAATAAAAGAACTAGCTGCTTTTTTCCATATCTCTCCTGCTGCCTTTTTTGAGTAAAGCTTAAAGCGAGTGCGATCGCGGCATCCTCCCAGTGAAGACTCTCGTCAGGAACAGTAGAGCGATCGCTTTTCAGATAGCTTAACAAACTACTTAGCTAAATTAAGCTAAAGCTCTTAAAAGCGCCTGTAGTTTTAGCTGAATTTCTACTAGCTCTTTTTCTGGAGCGGAACCTGCAACAATACCAGCACCTGCGTAGAGTCTAGCTTTTGAACCTTCAATTAAAGCAGAGCGTATTCCTACAATAAACTCACTATTCCCCTGATAGTCTACCCAGCCTAGTGGGGCAGCATACAAGCCTCGATCAAAGTGTTCGTAGTGAAGAATATGTCTAAGCACAACATCTGTAGGAACACCAGCAACCGCTGGAGTCGGATGCAGTTTTGCCACAATATCTAAGGGATGCACATCAGTGGGAACTAACGCTTGGATTGGTGTCCATAAATGCTGAATATTTGACAGTTGTAACAGTTGAGGTGTCGGTAGTAACTGAGGTACTAACCCTAACTGAGCGAGGCGTTTGGTGATAAAATCAAGCACGAATTGATGTTCACGCCTCTCTTTTGGACTAAGAAGTAATTGATGAGCAAAGGCGGCATCCTCGCCTCTTGTTTTGCCTCGTGGTGCAGAACCTGCTAAAGCATCCGTTACTAACTGCTTGTTGTGAATACTAATCAGGCGTTCAGGACTTGCACCAATGAAGTTTTGTCCTTTCCCATTACTAGTCGAAAAAATGTAGCAATCTGGATGACGCTTTCGTAAATTCTTAAGGGAGTTAATCAGGTTAAACGGTTGTGGTGAAAGAACATCAATTGCGTTAGCAAGAACAACTTTACTAAATTGATTCGTCTGGATTGACTTTAAAGCAGAAGAAACAGCCAGCTTAAACCACTCTGTATTGTTTGAATCCTGCTTAATTAACTGTGCTAATTTAGTCTCAGTTGAGTTTGCAAGGCTATGTCCAGACCAGCTAATAGTTCTGAACTGACTGCATAAGCTCTCTACTAATAATTCAAGATTGACTTTTGAACTGATTTCAACATTAGCCACTAAGACGCAAGTATCGTTTTGTATGGAAACTTGCCAGCGTGGCAGGAAAACGGTGGCAGAGGGGAAAGGAGTGACAACAGTTAAATTATTTTCAAAAAAGGTAAAACTACAGAAAAAGTGAGAACCAGAGAATGGTAAATTTAAGATACCATTAGTGATTGTATTTTTCAGGCAGTGCTGGATAAACTGCTGAGCTTTAGAAAAGCGATCGCATCCTTCTACTTGCAACGATACAGCAGCATCAATAGCTGCGATCGCTTCTTGTTTGCGTCGGTTTTCCCAGTAAAATTGCAGTTGGTTCGGTTTTGCGATCGCTTGTAAGACAGCCAACGGGTCAAGCCGCTGCATTTCTTGAGAAATACTAACAATTTGTGGACAATCTTTTGCAATAGATTGCTGTTTCCCCACTGAGAGAATTTGATACAGCTGTTTGTGATCTTGAAAGAGATTGGCACAAAATGAGGTGACTGTCATAGAAGCTAGAGATAAGTAAATTTTTTTGAAGTTCTGTTCTAAAGACCGATTGACAATGGTGGGATGTCTAAAGGGACATACTTGCTCCCTACCTAACCCCTAGTGTCGATTGACACCTTCGCTCCCGCTTTACACCCCCAGTCGCCTCCTCGATTGGGTAGCTGAACACCTTACTGACAGCACAGATGAGCAATTCTGTAATGCCAACTTACTTATGGTACCGAAGAAACTATCACCTGCTAGGTGATCAGTGGTGTTGTCAGCGATGTAAGGAGACGACGAACTCCAAGTCTCGCTTGAGTCTGGTAGTCAATCCCTTACTCAGGTTCTTGTCTGTATCTGAGTATGCACTCACAAAAAAACACAGAAATTTCAGGAATCTCTGAGCTTCTAGTAATTTAATCAATTCTGTCTGATGACTACAAGTTTTGTTGAACAGTCAAACAGTAAATTGTGGCTAGCCGCTATCAAGCCACCCATGTACAGTGTTGCTATCGTACCAATTTGGATAGGAACAGCTGTTGCTTTTGCAGAAACTCGAATGATTCACACAGGAATATTTTCGACGTTTTTGATGTCAGCAATTTTGATTATTGCTTGGCTAAATCTTAGCAATGATGTTTTTGACTCCGAAACCGGAATTGATGAAAATAAAGCGCATTCTCTTGTGAACTTGACGGGAAATAAACGGTTGATTTTCTGGTTAAGTAATTTGTTTTTAGCAGCAGGTATCCTAGGAATATTAGCGATCGCCTGGTGGCAGCGAGACTTTACCGTGATTGGCATCATCCTCCTGTGCTGCGCCTTAGGATACAGTTACCAGGGACCACCCTTTCGCTTAGGTTACCAAGGATTAGGGGAAATTATCTGTTTTGTCACTTTTGGTCCAATGGCAGTAGCCGCCGCCTACTACTCTCAGGCGCAAACCTGGTCAATGAACTGTCTTGCTGCCTCTACAATTGTTGGAATTGCCACTAGTGTAATTTTGTTTTGCTCCCATTTTCACCAAGTCAAGGATGACTTGGCGGCGGGAAAGAAGTCGCCAATTGTCCGCCTTGGTACGAAACGAGGTGCCCAAGTCTTACTCTGGTTTGGCAGTAGCATTTATGTCCTCACTACTTTGTTCGTCTTGTTGGGCGTGTTCCCTTTCTGGACGTTACTTGTGTTTGCCAGCTTACCGCTCGCACTGAGGTTATTCCAGCACGTTTCCCAAAATCACGACAAACCAGAGAAGGTGAGTAACTGTAAGTTTATTGCCGTAGCCATGCATTTTTGCAGTGGTATGTTGCTGGGACTAGGATTCGTCATTGGTTAGTCAAACAAATGACAAGAGACTCCGCAATGCGACTTGAGTTTCGTTCTTATCGACATCCATTTGCGCGTGTTCTTTCCACCAGTCACGGCAACTGGGAAGTTCGAGAAGGGATTATCCTTCGTCTTACCGATGAAAATGGGCGGATTGGCTGGGGGGAAATTGCTCCCATCCCCTGGTTTGGTTCAGAAACCCTAGAGCAAGCTAAGGAATTTTGCCAGCAATTACCACCGGAAATTACGGCAACCGACATTTACTCTATCTCAACTGAACTCCCCGCTTGTCAATTTGGCTTTGAGTGTGCTTGGGGAATGGGGAATTGGGAATGGGGAATTGGGAATTGGGAAGAGGACAAGGGTGATTTTTCTTCCTTGTCTTCCTACTCCTTACCCCCTAGGGCGTGTTTTCAAACTTCCCCGTTAAATTCAGATCCCCCCCAACCCCCCTTATTAAGGGGGGAGAATTTAATCACAGTCCCCCTTAATAAGGGATCGAAGGGTTTGAAAATAGGCACTAATCCTCAGTCTCCAATCACTTACAGCTATCTGTTGCCAACGGGAAAGAAGGCTTTAGAGTCATGGCAAGCACCTTGGAATCAGGGATATCGCACCTTTAAATGGAAAATTGGTGTGGCTTCAATTGAGGATGAACTTAACGTATTTGACCAACTGATTCAAGCATTACCGTCATCAACTCAATTGCGTCTGGATGCGAATGGAGGACTAACTCAGCAAGAAGCAATCCAGTGGCTTCAAGTGTCTGAAAAGGCAGGAATAGTTGAGTTTCTGGAACAGCCGCTACCTCCTGAACAGTTCAAGACGATGCTGGAGATGAGTAGCAATTATTCGACACCAATTGCCTTAGATGAATCGGTAGCAACGCTTAACCAGTTGGAAGCGTGTTATCAGCAGGGATGGCGAGGGATTTTTGTGATTAAGCCAAGCATTGCAGGTTCTCCAAAACGCCTTCGTCAATTCTGCCAAGAACACGATATTGATACTGTATTTTCCTCTGTTTTTGAAAGTGCGATCGCAAGATACTCAGCACTTCAATTAGCGACTGAACTATCCCACCGCAATCGCGCAGTCGGTTTTGGTATTAATCACTGGTTTGACGACAACGATGAAACTTGGCTTGAGCAACTATGGAAGGGACATTAGTTTATCTCAAACAGCGTGCTAACGAGGATTGGTTAATTGGTCATGATAGCCATCAATTTTCCCAGCTAAGTGAACAATTATTCCTAGACTTAACTCAGCAGAAAAACCGAAAGGCACCACTAAAAATTATCGTGGCAGAGCAAGAGCCAGTAAGATTTCTAGCAAGCTTCATTGCTGCCTGTGCTGCTGAATGCCACGTTTTTCTGTGTAATCCCAACTGGGTTGAACAGGAATGGCAACAGGTCTTTAATTTAGTGCAACCCGATGTAGTTTGGGGAGATTTGCCAGTCGTCAGCCCTAAATCGTTAGTCAATTCCTTTCTACCTCCCTTACACCTAAACAACAAACAACCAGCAACAGACAACAAATTGCAAATCATGATTCCCACAGGAGGTTCATCAGGGCAAATTCGCTTTGCCATCCATACTTGGGAAACTTTAATGGCTTCTGTGCGTGGGTTCCATCAATATTTTGGAGAGAAACCGATTAATTCCTTTTGTGTCTTGCCGCTATATCATGTCAGCGGTTTGATGCAATTTCTGCGCTCTTTTACTACAGGTGGGCGAATGGTGATTCTGCCATTCAAAGCTTTAGTCACAGGTGAAGAATATCATCTCGATCCCGGAGAGTTTTTCATCTCCCTAGTACCAACCCAACTTGCACGATTAATCACCTCTGGTTCCTCTACGTGGTTGTCTCGCTTTCAGACGGTACTTTTGGGAGGCGCACCAGCTTGGGCAGAACTTTTAGAACAGGCAAGAGGCTACAACATCCCAGTTGCCCTCACCTACGGTATGACTGAAACGGCTTCCCAAGTCGTTACACTTAAACCCGAAGATTTTTTGAGCGGTAACAACAGTTGTGGTCAAGTTCTACCCCATGCCAGCGTGACAATTCGCAGTTCCACAGATGAAATTTTGGGTGCTAACCAAACAGGAATCGTTACAATTGAGTCTGATTCTCTAGCACTTGGCTACTATCCTCACGAAGAAATCCAAAATCTAAAATCGGATGATTTAGGTTTCTTTGATAAGCAAGGTTACTTGACGATTGTTGGGCGTCGCAGTCACAAAATTATTACTGGTGGTGAAAATGTATTTCCGGCTGAGATAGAAGCCGTAATTCGCTCAACTCAGCTAGTTTCTGATGTCTGTGTGATTGGCTTACCTGATGATTATTGGGGGCAAGCTGTAACTGCCGTTTATGTTCCCAGTTCTCTAAAAGCTTCTCCTACCTTACTTAAAACGGCAGTAGAGAATAAACTCTGTAAATTCAAGCGGCCTAAATATTGGGTTACGGTTGAACATCTGCCGCGTAATGCTCAAGGAAAGGTGAACTATGAGCAGCTAAAGCGATTAACAGCAAATTCCTTGGTTGAGTTACTTCAGGTTTAATCAGAAATGACCCAAGCTATCTCTAAAAATTTTCAGCCTCACCTATACGTTGGTTATCACCAATAGCCTCAAAAGCGATCGCTTTTCCTAAATGTCCAAATTGTCATTTATCTTAATTAAAAATTACATTAACCAAACGTATAAGTTACACTCATTTCAACCCTCACATCGAGTCCGCCAATGACTTCGTTAGCTGTAGTAGTATTCCTCCAATGAACCTTGAATCGAAAGCTAAGCTACTGTTGTGTTGTCTTAAGGGAAATAAATCCCAAGGCTTTACCAGAACAGGACTATTGGTAAGAATCCTCCTTTATAGCTGCCTTGCCACCTCTTTAGCCTTAACAGCTTACGATTTTCGCTGCAATCAGTGGTTTAGTTGTACTAACAAAGTCATACAGGCAAAAGCAAAACAGCAAATTGAGGCAGCAAATAAGGCGCATCAAGCCTATTTTTTACAAAACGGCAGATTTACAAATTCCTGGATAGATTTAGGTCTAATCATTCAAACAGAAACAGATTACTATATCTACCAAATCTCGTCTCCTATGGGGCCCGTTCAAACCTCAAACGATCCGAAAAACGCTGAGCCATTTTTTGAGAGTGTTATTACCACAGCTCTATCTAAAAAAAAATCTAGTAGTTATATAGGAGCCGTTTTTTCAATTAAACAATATGGTAACTATGAAGCCACTACCATTGCCAATATTTGTGAATTTGATCAACCCTTTTCTCTTCCTACTACTATGCCAACTCTAACCAATGGAGAAATCCAGTGTCCTACAGGTTCACGACTATTGAACAGGTAAGACGGTAAGATATTTCTGGGCAACTTTTTGACCATCTAGATAAAATTGAAATGTCCAATTACCCGGAATATCAATTTCAGGATTAAACTGATACCAACACCAAGTCTGTAATCTATTTCTTGAAGCTCGAAGACTTGCTTGACCTGTATAGACAAGCTTTTTATTCCCATCTAATATTCTACAAACGCTATTATAATCTCGATTATCTAAAGGATAGAAGTTGCTACTAAAGTAAAGCCGTTCGGCATTAATTGGAATAATTTTTAGAGTATGGCTTGAATTTAGATCTGAAGTAAATAAAACTTCACTAGTTGGAGAAAGCTTTTGTATAGCAACTTGAGGTAGGTTAACGTTTGTTTTAAAACTAATAAATTCAAGTCCAACTATAGCAAAGATAGCAACGCTAAGGGTAGCTAAACTCAACGTTATTGGCAGAACTAAATTTTTCCTCTTAGGCTTACAAAGCACATCAAGGGGCATGAGAGCATTTAAGGCTTCACCTGCGTCAGAATAGCGTTTTTTGAAGTTGGGTTCTACCATTTTTTGTAACCAGTCAACCCAATCTGAACTTAACTTAGGTATTTTCTGCTTAAAATTGATTTGACCTGAATCATCAATCAAGCTACCAATCTCAGTTGAAGTTGTGCCAGTTAGCAAGCATATCAACGTAGCCCCTAACCCATATAAATCAGAAGCCTTTGTCAGTTGCCGATTGAATAATTGCTCCGGTGGCATAAAGCCTAATGTTCCCTTAACAACGCTACTGATAGCAACTTCTCCACCTCCCAAACGAGCAAAGCCAAAATCCACAAGAGTTACATTTAATTGGTCATCTACCAAGATATTGTCAGGTTTAATATCTCGATGAATTACTGGAGAAATCTGCTGAGTTTGCAGGTACTTAAGAATATTGAGAATGGAGATAGCAATTTGCTTAATATCCTGAGGGGAAAAGTAACGAGATACAAGCAAGGAAGGCGCATTTTTATATTCCTGCACCATGCAAAAGCCAGCTGTTGTGGGAAAGGAATCGAGGTAACGAGGAATGTTAGGATGGTCTAGTCTTTTGAGAACTTGAATCTCTTGCTCATAGGCTTCATACTCTGACCAACTAGCAGCAGATTGAGCAAATTGAAACTGTTTAATGACGACTGGTGTTGAAGTGTTGATTTCGTTAGCGAGATAGGTAACACGACCCCCAGCACGATTGTGTCCCAGTTCTCGAATGACTTGATAACCGTAGTTTGAGAAATCAGGAAAATTACTCATATCAGTTTTTTGGGAATGGGGAATAGGGAATGGGGAATAGGTAGAAACTTAGGTGTACCTCACTGAAACGAGAATTGCTATATACCAGTAAAGAAAAAAACAAGCAACTAGTAATCAATAACCAACAGCTGATAACTAACAACTAACAACCAATTATGGTTTAACAAGGTGTGCAAGAGAACGGCGATATTTAGCAATCAATCTAGCTCTCTTTAGAAAAATTAGGTTTACTAAAGGGATACTAGTTCCAGCGATGGTAATAAATAGTATTCCTACTACAGCAGTAATTTCTAATGGTTCTAACCCGTTAACTTGGGACATAAGTATAGCGCTAACGGGCATTACAGTTCCTAAACTGATGCCTAATCCCGCACACAGAAGTGCAGCAAGGGTAGCATCTTTCTTGGAAAATCCTCTTGCCGTTTGATGCTCAACTACACTTCTTACTACAGGCAGCATTATACCAACCGTCCAAACGGTAGTAAAAAGACCCAAAAAGATTGGTACTGCAACGAACATGAGAAATTTATGTGAACTACCTACAATCCCAACTAATGTAATTATTGCGACTAACCAAGAAGCACTCAAACGGCTTAACTTATCTGTAATAACAACCCAAATTGAAGCCCCAACCACAGCCCCAGTTGCTGCCCCAATCAAGGTAACAGTAGGCGCAACTAATGCTCCAAACGTAACTCCCGCTAAAACCCCAATAGTAGTACCAGAAAGTACTCCTTTTATATTTGCATCAACATTAGTTACTACCATGTCGATTACGACGAGTCCAGTAACTAGTCCGGGTACAAGAAAAAAGTTCAAAGGACTGTTGGGATTACCTATTGAGCAAAGTAGCCAGCTAAAAAACCAGAATACAAAGCACAGCGTGGGAAATTCATAATTCAGTTGTTGGTTTTCAGGGAGAGGTGCTGTTTGAACTTGAATTGCGATCGCACAAGTATCTGGTGTTGTATTAGTGTGTAATAAAATCTGACGATTGTAGGTTTGACTAGCCAGTAACCTACTCGTATCTACAAAGACTTTGCACTCAACCTGATTGCCCTCAAACCTCCTAGATTGAAACGAAATCCAAGCATGGTCATCTGGAGTATGAGGTGGGTCGTTCGGATGTGGTGCTACAGTCCAACTCCCCGCTAGCAACGTTTCTGGTATTGGATTACTAACCGTGATACTTTGGCTAACTTTCTCACCAAATTCTGAAGCCCTCAACTTTAGAGAGTCGCGGCTGAGTCTAACCTTGGGTAAACGATTAACATCAAGTGGCTTGAGGACAGCAAGCGCAGAAGCCGCACTACTGTAACGTTCTGGTGGTCTAGGTTCTACCATTTTTGAGAGCCAGTTCAGCCACCCGCGTTGGAATGGTGGCACCAAATGCTGGAAATGAAGGCGGTAGTTAGCATCAATTAAGTTACCGATATCAAGCGATTTAGTGCCAGTGAGTAAGCAAATCAGCGTTACGCCTAAACTGTAAACATCAGATGCTTGGGTTAGCTGCCGATTGAATAGCTGTTCTGGCGGCATAAATCCCAATGTGCCTTTAACAACACTACTAACTGCAACTTCCCCATCTCCCACACGAGCAAAACCAAAATCGACAAGATAAACATTGAGAGAGTTTGGATAATCGCCCTCGTCAAGCAAGAGGTTTTCTGGTTTAATATCCCGATGAATAACAGGGGGATATTGAGATTGTAAATAAACCAAAATCTCTAAGACAGCAATAGCAATTTGCTTAATTTCTTGGGGTGAAAAGCGACGAGGTTCGCTTAATGATTGAGCGTGTTTGTACTCCTGAACCATGCAGAACCCATCAGGAGTTTGGAAGGAATTGAGATAACGAGGAATGCCAGGATGATTGAGTTGACGCAACACGCTAATCTCCTGCTCATAAGCATCGTACTCTGCCCAGCTAGCCCCAAACTGAGCAAATTGAAACTGCTTAATCACCACTGCAACTGCTGTTACTTCCCCGACTTCTCTCCTATCAAGAGAGTCTGCCTGCGTAGAATCACCACAATCCCAAGTGATAATCTCCCCCTGCTTCCCCTGCCTCCCCTGCTTATTTTCCTCAGAGATAGTCCTTGCCAGGTAAGTAACTCTCCCACCAACGTGATTGTGACCCAGTTCTCTGATAACTTGATAGCCGTAGCGGGAAAAATCTGGCAAGTTGCTCATGACAAGAAGGGAGACGGATGGGAATCCATTTTATGCGATCGCATAAGCTAAATAGGGATAATTTAGGCACATTCTGATTACTTTCACCGTCTAAAATTCCTACTAATCATAAACTAGTAGACTTCGGCGGAAGTCTACCTGCCATTATGCCGCCAAAGCCTTACCCT
>NZ_JCACKQ010000081.1:0-23019 GCF_059505465.1 Symplocastrum torsivum
TTGCGCTCCACTCAGCTTCGCTGAGTCAGAGCGCTTTAGTCTAAACTCCAGTTACATAGACTGGATGACTTTTCGACCCATTCCCTAAGTCTTGCCTAATAAGGTGGTAGCTTCCTACTCGATAGAAGCTACTGGTGGTTCCTCTTTAATCCGCCGGATGGGTAGATTGGCAATCAGCGCTGTTGCGCGTTGGTTACTTTCTAAGGAAAACTCCAACCCATCTGTGTCGATTTCAACATAGCGCGAAACGACTTCCAGGATTTCATTACGCATCGACTCAATCATTTCCGGACTGAGATCAGCGCGATCATGGGCAATCACCAGTTGGAGGCGGCGTTTGACTTCCACCCGACTGTTACTGGCACCAGTCCAGGGAAAAAGTCGTTCCAGAAGTTCGCTAATCATAAGATTTACATGGGTTACGAGTTATGAATTGAGAGTGATGAGTAATGAGTTAGTGCTTAAACTCACAACGCAAAACTTAACCTCGGAACAGACGGCGGATGCGGTTGAGCAGGTTGTCATGTTCCGCCATCAGGTCAAGGAAAGGAACTTTGTCGCCTTTTAAGCGCCGAGCGATGTTGTTAATCGCAATTCCAGGCAAAGAGAGGTTTTCAGCTAATACCAATGGTTCACCTCGGTTGCTAGAGACAATGACGCGCTCATCATCGGGAACAACGCCAATCAGGGGAATAGCAAGAAGTTCTTGAACATCCTGAACAGACATCATCTGTTCGGCTTGCACCATTGCTGGTTTCAAGCGGTTGACAATTAGGTGAATGCGCTTGATGCCTTGTGCTTCCAGTAAGCCGACAACTCGGTCAGCGTCCCGCACAGCAGCAATTTCCGGGGTTGTAACAACCAAGGCTTCCGAGGCGGCAGCGATCGCATTTTGAAAGCCTGTTTCAATTCCAGCAGGGCAGTCAACCAAAACGTACTCGTACTTCTCGGATAATACACTGAGAAGTTTTTTCATTTGGTTGGGAGTGACAGCCTCCTTGCTGCGGCTTTGGGCAGCAGGTAGTAAGACTAGTCCCTCCTGCCGTTTATCTTTCACCAAAGCCTGCTCTAATCGGCATTGACCCGCTAGGACTTCCACGGCTGTATAAACTACTCGATTTTCTAGACCCAATAGCAAGTCTAAGTTTCTCAAACCAAAATCCGCATCCACGAGGGCAACTCGATGACCACTGCGTGCGATCGCCATCCCTAAATTAGCCGTAACAGTAGTTTTCCCCACCCCTCCTTTCCCAGAGGTGATGACAATAATGCGACTCATGAATTCAACAATAAGTGGGTTTTAGCAAAATCAGTAGCTCTTGCGATACGAATTCCTCCCGGTGTCACATAAGCCACTTCAGGATAGAACTGTGCTGGAGGTGTCTCTGGTGCCCTGGCTACAGCATCAGCAATTCGTAGCTGGGTGGGTTCCATTTGTAGTGCCATAATCCGACACTGGCGATTTCCTTGGGCGCCAGCGTGAGCAATCCCACGTAGACGCCCCCAAATAAAGATGTCTCCGGCTGCAATCACCGCACCTCCCGGATTTAAGTCTCCTAGTATAACAATAGTGCCGGGGTGACGAATCTCGATACCGGAACGTACAGTTATTTGCAAATATAAGGGGTCGGCAAGTAACTCAACAGGGGACGCAGGCTTGTTATTGAGGGTGTACGTGGGAGGTTGTTGTTCCACAGAATACCCAGCCGCTGCTGCTGCAACAGCCGTTTGCCGTCGCGTGGTGTAGACGCGCTCTAACTGAAGTTGGACTTCACTCAGGGCATCCGCGATCGCTTGTAGCTTCTGTCCATCCAACAATTGGTCTTGAGCCATTAGATGCACAATTGAGTTAGCTTGCCAAAAGCGATCGCCAGCATTGAGGCGATGCTTCAACTGCTGCCAAAGCTCAAGCCAACTAGCAGTTCCAGGTAGTTCCGCATCCGGCGGCAAAATTAACAGTAGCTGTTTCCCCTCACTTTTCAAGTGGACTTGTACCTGGCAATCTACCGTCAAGTCATTTGGGGGAATTGTTGAAACGAGAGAAGGCTCGACAGAATCAGAGGTCATGTAACAACAGGTTCTTACGTCGGCACACCGACTAAACTAAACGAACATCCTACCTTAAAGAGCTACGGGACGGTCGAGGGTTCAAGAGACAGGCAGATGGGGGAGGTAGGAAGTTACATATAGATAAACTTTGGGAGTTTTCACTCATCACCTCATCATCTCATTCCCCCATCACCTCATCATCCTCAACTCAACCGTTCGTAAACCGTGACCAAGGCATTGTTGTCTCCTACATTGCCAGGAAATAGCACCACTGGCAAATTGGGAAACTGAGGATGGTTAGCAGGTGTCCGCACCATTGAGCAACCTGCCAAAACTTGACCCAGTAGCCGCGCTGACCTCAAGGCAAGACCCGTACTCAAAACATCATTGGAGGTAATGCCGCCCTTACTAATCAAAAATCCTAGATCACTAGGTAACCCCCGGACAACATCCATTAATAATCCTGAAACAGATGCCCCAAACTTTAGGCGAGTTTGTACATCCTTAAAGGAAAGTTCCTCGCGACTGGTATAAACCACAGGAGTCTTCCCCTCTGCGTGAATCTCATGAACCTGTGCTAAAGTGCTTGCCAAAAGCTCCGCTCGTTGAGCTTCAGACTCATCCAGCAAATGAACGACGTCTACCATCACACCAACAATTCCTGGAGCTTCTAAGAGCGGCTCTAGCTGTTGTGTCGTCTTTTTAACGTGGGAACCGACAATCACTGCTCCAGGTTTCCCCTGCCGCACATACTCTGCCATATTCGCAGCGGCTACAGGTTGAGGACCAAGACTAGCCAGAGAGGTTAAGATGCTAGCTGCACTACGAAACAAAAAGTGTTTCCCCTCAGCGGCAACCGCTAAGACATCTACAGCAAATTTGTCTAAATCTGCTTGAGTTTCAGCATCGACAACACCACACTGATTGCCACTGAGATTTTGAAGACGATCTAAACTCCCCTTACGAATATCATCCAACAAAAATCGCTCTACAGCATCCGCCGGAATGCGACCTTTCGTCTTTTCTTCTACATAATCCGGCAAATAGCTGTGGTGATAGGCAAAAACGGAATCTCGCGCAAACTCAGTTTCATGTACTGGTGTCTCAACGCCATCAACCATTAAGTAATGCACACTATCGCGGGTGACTCGACCCCCTTCAAAGAAAGCAGGAACCAAGAAATGGGCATCAAACGGGCCAACTTCTTGGGCAATTACATCGGTTTCTATTGGGTAATGTCCGCGTAGCGTTGAGTCAGAACGACTAACTACTAGAAAATCCTGAATCCCTTCCGCTTCCAAGGCAATTTTCAGGTTATGGCAGACTTCTCTAGTTACAGCAGCAGCTTGTTCTGGTGGAAGTGCTCTCGTATTTGTCAGGACAAAAAAGATCGGTGAGTCATCGCTTAGCCCTACCTGTAATGTCTCCACATCCCAGCGCGTTAGGAGTAAGCAGCTATGAACGGTTTGAGAACCTGTAGGGTCATCATCCAGGACTATTATTTTTGGTTTTGTCGTCATATTATGATGGTTAAACCTCAGATCTTAGAGTGATTGGTTATGATATACAACTCATTTTTCAGTAAAGCATCAAGAGTAGTATAGGTTAAAGTTTTTCACCTAATTCTCATTAATAGATGAAGGCTATAATAGGTTACTTTTAGTGAGAAAATCTACTATTTTTAGATAAAAAATCCTTTCTTAAATCCATAGTGTCCAAAAATTTAAAGTGGAGAAAATGCTTTAACGTTTATTCTGTAACTTTGCCATCTCTTCCTGAACACCAGTTGCTATCTGCAAGGCTTCATTCAAAAGTCGCCCATATTCACTGGCTCGATCCTGAACTTGCAGAGTCTGTAAAGTTCTTAAATTGGTTACTAATAGCTCTGGATTCCTGACGAGGAAGTTCTTATTATCCCGCAAAATCCGCTCGGCTCTTAAGGCTTTTACTAAGTCCTCTCTGGTGAGGGTGAGGGCTTCAATAACTTTTTGGCGATCGCTTATACTCATTTCTGTAGTTCCGGCTGCCTCTAGCTGGTCATTGATGTGTATTGCTTTAATCACGGCATTGTAGCGATCTACTTCATCCAGCAAGCAGCACAAAGCCGCTGGACTATTGCGTTGCAACCAAAACCACCGTGCGGCAATCACAATAATTGGCACTAAGACAAGAGTAATAAGAGTCGCTGGGAGTGAACCACCAATTAGGGGAAGAATCACAAAAACGTGCAGCAAACCAATAATAATTGGTGTTAAAGCAAGGCTCAATAAACACTCTTGAAAGAAGAAACTCCATCGTTCTTTTGCCTTGTGGAGAATGGCTGGTCTAAAAACCTCAGTTGGATCAACACCACTCAGGTGTCTAAGTTCTCCTGGCGAAATTTCCAAGCCTTGCAAATCCGGTTGCACAGAATGCGTTGCTCCTTTTACCGTGATGATTACATTGAAATCTGAGTAAATAGGCGACGCTTATAGCTCCAAAGCTGTCAGCCATCAGCTTTTTTGTTTTCCTGACTAGTACTGCTATAACCTCTACAAGCGTTGATTTTGTAACTTTCTCATTTCCTCCTGTACATCCACAACTATCTGTAAAGCTTCATTCAATAATCGTCCATGCTCACTAGCTTTGTCACTCACTTGCAACGCGGTTAAGGCAATCAGGTTGTTGTCAAATAGCTGAGAGTTCGATTTTATAAAGCTCTCATTTTCCCGCAGAATGCGTTCAGTCTTTAAAGCACGAATTATATCTTCTCTGGCAAGTGCTAGAGCATGGATGACTTGCTCTCGGTTCCTCAAGCACACGCCAGGATTACCTACTGCTTCTATTTGGTCATTAATATCAATCGCTTTAATAACAGAGTTATATCGCTTAACATCCTCAAACATCCTGACAAGATTTCGGTGTTTATAACTTAGATAAATTTTGTTGAAGTCATTGAATAACAACCCCACTGCCGCAACAAGGTGGAGCGCGACTAACGTCTTGAAGTATTCGGGAAATACCTGAACAAGAACAAAGTTACTAAGACCGATTAAGATAATAATTAAGAAGGTTTTAGTGATTTCTGATAAAAATTTTGGGAGAGTCGGTGGGCTAAAAACAGCATCAATACTCACACCGCTACAGCGTTTCAATTCTCCTTTGGTGATTTCTAGTCCTTGTAAATCAGTTTGCATTTGAACTAAATAGATTTAAAAAGGAGCGATCGCTTCTTTCAGAAAAAGCCATGTCCACCGTCATAAAGCTTTTTCATAAATTCGGTAAGTCTTATATATCTTGCCGCCTGATGCCTCAATGAGCTTGCGGGAGGGAACATTATCTTCGTAGACCCAAGATAGTTCTGCCCGTTTATAGGGTTTACCTTTTTGAATTCCCCCTTGCATTCCCAAATAAATCAAAGCTAGGGGTACCATTTTCCGGCGATACTCCGGCAATGAGCAAATCACGATTACCCGCCCTTGATCAATCTGACGGCGATACCACAAGAATTTTAAAATTCCCAACCCGTTCAGTTTTCCTCCAACTTGTTTGAGTGGGATATTGTAGTCAGGTAAGCCCATAAAACAGCCAACCATTTCGCCGTTGTATTCCGCAATTGGGAAGACATCGGGGTCTACAAGACTTTGTAGAGATTTAGCTTCTTCCAAAAACTCTGCCTCGCTACGAGGCGTAAAAGACCAGTTGTTGGAAAAGGTAGTATTTAGGAGATGATAAAGGCTGCGGGCATCTTGCTCAAAACCTTCACCCTTGGTTCTGATGGGACGGAAGCTGATGCCAGATTTGCAAGCAATGCGATAGGCTTTCTCAAATTCTGCTGCAAGAGGTGTATCTAAAGGGAAGTCATAGGCATAGGCATCTTTGGCTTTGTGCCAGCCATCCTGTTCAAGAAATTGTGGATAGTAGGGTGGGTTGTAGGAAGTCATGACCATTGGCGGTGAGTCAAAGCCATCGACTAAGAACAAACAATTGTTGTGAGTCGATAAATCGATTGGCCCTCGTGCCGTTGTCATTCCTTGCTGTCGTAACCACTCTTGGGCAGCATCCAGCAGCGCTTGAGCAACGGCAAAATCTTCAACACACTCAAAGAACCCAAATAGACCAATCTTGTGACCTTCCCGTTCAATCAACCGCTGATTAACAGCAGCAACAATGCGTCCTAGTGGCTGAGGAGTTTTTGAACCTTGGTCTATGGCAATAAACTGCTGTAGCTTTCCGTATTGAAAGAATGGATTCGTCGGCGCAAACTGCTTCGCGATATCACTACGCAAAGGTGGCACCCAATTAGGGTCATGGCGATAGACTCGTGCTGGTACATCCAGAAACAATTCACCATCTGCTGGAGTGGTTACAGCGCGAACCTGAAACATGGTAGTTGACTCAATCACATTGATTCAGAGTTTAGAGTTTAGATTTTGGATTTTGGACTGCCTTATCAATCTAAAATCCAAAATCCAAACGGGTTATGCACTAATCATTGGTTTATACAACAAGTCTCGTGTTGCCACCATCGCTGCAACCAACCGATCCATTTCCTCCTGAGTATGGAGGGAGTTAACTGTAATCCGGATGCGAGGTTTGGCGATAAACCAGATGGGTGACACCCAAAGACCATGGTTTTCAATCATGTGCCGACCAAAACTTTTGGGATCGATTTCTGGGGGAAGAACCACTGGCACCACATTAGTTTCACCAATAGCGGCAAAACCCTGTTCAATTAAACGCGATCGCAAATACCGTGTGTTGTCTTGTAAGGTTTTCACCAATTCTGGACGGCGTCGCACCTGACGAATACTCTCCAAGGCTGCTGCTGTTAGAGGAGGTGATAACGATATTGTGCCAATTGAAGTAGGAGACACATTCAGCAAGGGGATAAGTTCAGCAACATGACTGCTGATTCCCGCACCCGCTGAGGCAGCAAACTTGGAGAACGTCGTCATAATCAGGGGGATAATGCCTCGCTCGATCGCGTGCTGCGGCAGAATGCCAAAATGCTCGTATATTCCTCTTCCTGTCGCACCCAGCGCCCCACTAGCATGAGCCTCATCCATGAGGAGTACGCTGCCATCGTAATTTTGCAGCACATCCAGCATGTCAGGTAAGGGGGCAATGTCACCATCCATCGAAAACACGGCATCAGAAACCACCAGAATCCGGTCATCTGGGCGAGCATAGCGATGGAGTTTACGTGCCAAATCCTCAACATTACAATGCCGATAGGCTTTGACTCGAACACGCGGACTATGACCAAACACCTTTCCGGAACGGGTGCCAGCATTAACGACAGCAGAGACAATACAGCCGTGATTCAGGACATCTGTAAGAATTAACGTCTCGCGGGTGTGTTGAAATCCCGGAACAGGAATCGCCAAGTGGCAGAAAGCATCCATCAAGGCTTGCATCGCCATCCAAGCATTTAAGAACAGCTGAGTATGAGGTAAGTGTTTAAACTCAGAAATCTCATTTTCTAGCTGACGATGCAAATCAATGCGACCGCTTAAGACAGAACAGGAACTATTCGATGTGCCGTATTGGAAGATGGCATCAACAGCCGCTTGGCGCACTGCCTCGTCTTGAACTAAACCCAGAACATCATTGGTGCAGAACGTCAAAACAGTTTGACGCTTACCCGTTGTTGCCTCTTCAATCTCAACTAAGTTTCCCTGCTTTTGATGACAAATATATTCATCAGGGTCAAGACCACTCTCGTACCAACGCTGGACATACTCTTTGACAACTTGCACTACTTTACTCCTCTCACCTTTTCCTAGATAGCCTATCGCCTATGACTAATGACGTGTATTTTTTAGCCAAAGCTAAGTGACTAGCCAGATCGAATACCATACCCAATGAGCGCCGAGCTGACAGTATGTTGCGAGGTCGGGAGCCAACGTTCCTGTATACCTGGATACTCAGACAATGCCCGTATCCAGTTGGGTAGAAAGTTGAGCCGCTGCTCCACGGTCGCGTTTACAGTTGCCTTCATCCTATCAGGGAGTTTTCCTTGGTTGCCTCAGTGTGGTCTGATGTAAGCGTTGGCGACATAGCGTCCGATACGTTCGAGTTTGTCTGCCGCTTGTTTTGCAGATGACTAGATTGTTGCATAAATTGTTCATATTGCCGGACAATCAACCGCTGAACCGCGATAATTGCCGGATTGATTTCTACATAGCGCCGCTGCGGATTTGTAAGATACGTTTGCTGTTCGCTTTCGACCATTTCGATATCCTGGGCAAGGAATCTCAGCAGCATAAAGCGTTGCAGCAGCGTTTGCAAGAGTGGTTGTAGGGGTTTAAGTATCCATTGGGGGAGACGAACTCGGAAAAAGAAGTAGGCAAATGAGCGACTTTGTGTTAGTCCTACAGGCAACCGCATCAGGTATAGCGAAGAAATCCCTTGGAGAGAGCTGTAGTAGTGTGGGTAGCGGTAGTGAATTGAGATTGGGAGGGTTGTTACCTGACTCGCGCGATCGCTTAAACCCAAGAACTTAGCCATGCGACCTTTGTAGGAGACATTGTATTCAGCACAGACGGATGATTCTGTCTCTTTCAGGCTTAGCAGAACTGGGTCGAACCAACCTTGCAGCTTTTTGTGCAGAAAACCATGAAAAACATCCATTGTATTTTCATTGCACATGGAAAAATGGGCACGGAAACGAGCCGTCACAGGTACCATCAGCCAGTGCGCTTGGTCATATTCCGCCATTAAGGGAGGCTGCTGGCTCGTTGCCAATGCAGGGTCACCGGGGAAGACCCAGATGAGATTATATTTTTCCTGGACTGGGTAAGTACGGGCTTGGGCACGGGGAAGTTTTTGTTCGGGAGGCAGGTAGGGAACATTCACACATTCACCCTTGCCGTTAAATTCCCAACCGTGATAGGCACAGGTCAGGTTACACCCTTGGACTTCACCCTTGTGTAGGGCAACACCCTTGTGGGGGCAGGCATCTTCTAAGGCATGGACTTGACCATTTGTATCACGATAAACCGCGATCGCTTGTTGCCAAATCGTGACAGGTATAACTTGCCCAGACTTAAGTTGGTTTGCCCAACCCACTGGATACCAGTAATTTGGGTTGATGCCTACCTCCCTGACAGCGTTTTGCACCGTCTGGCTTGTGAGAGTCGTCGCCAGTTCCATGAGTGATCTATCTGTTGCCTGTTTATCTGACAATATTTAGCGTCCTAAGTTCCCATAAGTCAATCAATTTGTTAGCAGGAATCAAAAAAAACGCGATCGCCGTCTAATAATCAGAATCTAGCTGTGTACGTTAGGATTACAAAAAAATTTCGATGTCTCTAGTGATATTGCGTGATTCCAGGCTTTTGGTGCTGCTAGCCGCAGGCTCCCTCACCTCCATGGTCGGGGGAGTTGTTGCTCCAGTCCTGCCCGAAATAGTGCAACAACTCCAGCTCAATCCAGGGTTAGCCGGTAACTTGGTAAGTATGCATTGCTTGACATTTGCCTTGTTTAGCCCATTGCTCGGCATTTTGGCAGACCGAATTGGCAAGCTACGAGTGCTTATCCCATCGCTAATCTTCTATGCTCTATTTGGCATGGTAGGCGCTTTGATGCAGAGCTTTTGGCCATTATTAATTGCACGAGGCTTAATTGGGGCAGCTAGTGGTGGAATTGCCGCTGCGAGTTTAGGGCTTCTAGGGACGATGTATGAAGGGGAAGAGCGATCGCAAGTAATGGGCTTTGTCACAAGTACCCTAACCCTTGCGGGTATTGTCTTTCCTCTTTTGGGGGGCTGGGTTGGTTCCACCCATTGGCAATATTCCTTCTACCTTTACGGACTAGCACTACTGCTGATTCCTCCTGTGGTGTCGATTTTCAGGCATAAGTCTGCCACGCCAATCCAGTCGGTTGCAAACAGCGATCGCCAAAAGCTGGGAGACGTTCTGAGATCGCCCCAAATCTTACGCTTACTCCTAACGCTGTGCTTAGCGTCAGTAACAGTGTATGCTGTCGTTGTCTATGCTCCCATGTACCTCAAGGCAACGATTGGAGCAAGTACTACTATCAATGGCATTGTCTTGGCATCACGCGCGATCGGAGCGGCTGTGATCTCGGCATTTGGAGCCAGATACTTAGCCAAGCGCTTTGGTATGACTGGGGCAACTACCCTCGGTTTAGGATTGATGGCACTGACCTTGATGACAATTCCACTGCTGCGCCAACTCAACCAGATTATTCCCGCAGCCGTCCTGTTTGGCGTTGGTTTAGGCACAGTAATGCCAGCTCTTTACGGTGCGCTGGCTGACCTCGCTCCCTCCGAACTGCGATCGAGTGTATTGGCAGTTGGTACCGGAGCTGGTTATCTAGGACAGTTTCTTTGCCCAATTTTACTCGGCACGGTTCTCTCCTACAGTGGACTGCCAGAAGTATTTTATTCAGCCGCAAGTATTGCCTTAGTTACAGCGCTTTTGCTTATGGCTCCGATTGGCAAAAAGGGTATTGGGACTAGCGGCTAGTATTTGCCCTAGAGACAAGGGAGAAGGTTTTTGCACAAACGCCTCCTTCTCCTCGCCCTAAAACCGAGATAGCCGCGTCTCGTCCAAATAAAAACGCCTATAGATCATCCGGCAATCTTACTTCCTGCTCTACAGCCAATCCAGCTAGAAAATTCCGGTCTTCGCTAAGGTGGGAAAGCTTCAACTGGAAATCAGGAATTCCCTTTTGCACCTGACGTTGCCGGAGTGTTCTGAAGCTTCCAGGAGCGAGAAGGCGCAGTCGGGGAGAAGGCACCTGATCGGGTCGTTTAACGGCATAGGAGGTATGAATCTCCTGGAGCTTGAGGTCAAATCGATCTAAGAAGGCTTGAGGATTTTTTAGTGTCTGACCAGAAGCGAGTTCAATATTCACCAAGTAATGCGCGGGAATCTCAGACTCAGATAAGGTAATACAAAAATCATCTAAGAGTAAGCCAAATTCGTCTTGCAGAGCTTGCATAACTTGAATGACATGAAATTCCGTTGTCTTCTCAGTTATAGAAGACAGTATCCCACCTCGACGATAACGGAAGACGATCAGGGGAGCTTGTTCATAAAAACCGACTACCTGCACAACATCGCCAACATCGTAGCGGTAGAAGCCAGTGTAGTTGGTTATTAAGATGCGGTAGTATTCGCCTACCTTCACCTCAGTGGGAAGTAAGGTTTTGGGATGGCTCTCTTCCCACTGGTCTACAGGAATAAATTCAAAGAAACTGCTCTCGATCGCCAAAATCCCACTATCCTCATTGAGGCTGTGGCAAATACCAAACATTGATTCGCTAGATGAGTAAGCGACACCAAATGTCGGGGTGTCTCCGAAGTAAGTAGGAAACTGCTCAAAGTAGAAATCTGATGTTCCGCCACGTGCGGTTGCGATCAAAGATAAATTTGGCCAAGCGAGTTTCGGAGTGAGTCGTCCCTCTGTCTGCAAAACTTCCCTTAATTGAGTCGCTCTACTGGGATCGGCTAAGCAGCGCCGTTCTAGGCTTGCCCGAAGCTCTGGTTCGAGTTTTAACCAACTGGCAATTGTTCCCTCCTCGATGTCATGAATCAACTCTTCAGCGTACTGTTCCAGATAGTTACAAACTCGCAGGACGAGCATGGGATAATTTCCTCCCATGTTTCGCAAATCTCGTTCCCGCAGGGCAAAAAGTAGACAAACATAATGGCGAGCCAGCATATCAGCGGGCTTCAGGGTATCGAAGGGGTGAGCAACAATGTGTTCGTAGAGTAGTTTCCCCAAGCGAAGGACTCCCACACTAGCTGGGCCATAATCAATGCCGCCACTGGTACGTCCGAAGACTTGCACCGAGCCAACTGACATGATTTTGCCCAGTTGTCGCCCTTGCGATCGCAAAGCCTCATCGGCAAACCCCATACTGACTTGAGTCGCTTTTTGATAGGCATTCTGAGATTTTCTGGTGACGGGAATTAGTTTCTGCTTCCCGGTCGAGCCACTGCTTAGACTGAGATAGACAACCGGGTCAGGCGTCATAACGTTCTTTTCGCCTTGGGTAATCCGTTCGATGAGGGGTTCATAGCTGCTGTATGGTAAAACTGGAATCCGCTCTCGAAATTGATCAAGGGTTTTGATCTGGCGGATCTGATATTTTTTACCGAGTTCAGTATCTTGATAACCTCGTAGTAGAGAGTACAAAAATTGTTCCTGCACAACACTCGTCTGACGAGTTTTTTCAATAAAGTTTGTCTTGGTACGTGCCGCGATCGCTTTCAAAAGTGGCAGCAAGTAGTTTGCCATTAGGGTTCCACACCAGTTCGCAAGATGAATCAGATGTCGATTAAAGCAGATTTATCAGGAACCGCAAACGATGAGTAGGACACTTGGGGAAGTGATAGGGAGGTGAAACGCCTTTTTTTCTTTGTTCCACAATGTTGGAGAAATTCTACTCACGCTCAACCTGAAGTGGATGTAAAAATATTGAGGTGGCTGTTCTTTTGTGAACAGCGCGTGAGGAATGTAAAGAAGGAGAGTGCATGAGTGCCTTAGCGCGACTTTCTATTGACGGAGCTTCCTCTGTGGGAGTAGGTATCGTCTGTTTTGCCGTAGCATTTGTTTTGGCTAGTTTAGTGGAATACTGGCTACATCGCTTGATGCACGTTTCACAACGGATTGGCGAACGTCACCGCGACCATCACCGTCGTAATGAAGGTCAGGGAGTGTTATGGGAATTCCGGGACTATGTTAAGGGTAGCTGCGTGGTCATGTTCTTAATGTTTTTCTACTCTTGGGCGGCGGGAATCGGTTGGTTTCTTGGCGCACTTGTCTATGCCGCGTTTTCCGCCTATGCTCACCAACTCCAGCACGAAAACCCATCCAAGTGCTTCTGGATGAAGATGCCCGTTCACTATGTCCATCACAAATATGGGATGTGGCATCATAACTTTGGTCTCGCAGTAGACTGGTGGGATCATGTTTTCGGTACCTACAAGCCAGTGGAATGGTTAACACAAGAAGAACTAACCAAACCGGAGCGGGGGTATTTACAACTCCGATGGCGCTAGAGTGTCCAAACCTTTATGTGAGGGAAGCTTACTGAGGCAGGACAGGAGAAACTTAAAACTTTTCCAATCGCTATCGCTTTCGTCAGAAGCTTAGTGATATTGTTCCTACAACGCTTTGAGTTTTTCTGACTAGGGATCACGAATTATTGTGTGAGGCTTAAATTGAATGCGTGTTTTACTCCTATATCCCCTTTTTCCAAAATCATTCTGGTCGTTTGATAAAGCGTTAGAACTGATCGGACGAAAGGTTTCACTTCCTCCTCTAGGCATGATTACCGTCGCGGCAATCTTGCCTCAAACCTGGGAGTTCCGCTTGGTAGACCGCAATGTTCGATTTGAGACGGAAGCTGATTGGGAGTGGGCAGATCTGGTAATTATCTCCGGCATGATTGTCCAGAAACCCGATATGGTACACCTGATTCGTGAAGCCAAACGACGCGGCAAACTGGTAGCCGCAGGTGGCCCCTATGTCACTTCCGTTCCTGATGCGGCACAAGAAGCTGGGGTAGACTTTTTGGTTTTGGATGAGGGCGAAATTACTCTGCCGCTCTTGGTTGAGGCTCTATCAAGGGGAGAAACCTCAGGAGTATTACGCGCCAATGGCGAAAAGCCTGATGTTACGACTACACCGGTTCCCCGATTTGACCTGCTGGATCTGAACGCCTACAACGAGATGTCGGTACAGTTCTCGCGGGGTTGCCCATTCCAGTGTGAGTTCTGCGACATTATTGTGCTTTATGGACGCAAGCCACGCACGAAGACACCTGCACAAATGATCGCTGAGTTACAGGCTCTCTATGACCTAGGCTGGCGGCGCTCTGTGTTTATGGTGGATGACAACTTCATCGGCAACAAGCGCAATGTCAAGCTCATGCTGCGTGAACTTGTTCCCTGGATGGTCGCTCACGACTACCCCTTCCGCTTTGCGACTGAAGCCTCAGTAGACCTGGCACAGGATGAGGAATTGCTAGATCTGATGGTCGAGGCAAACTTTGGTGGAGTATTTTTGGGAATTGAAACACCAGATACAGAGAGTTTAGCCCTTACTCAGAAGTTTCAAAACACACGAAACTCTTTAATCGAATCAGTTCAGAAAATTAATCAAGCTGGACTGAGTGTAATGGCTGGGTTTATCCTTGGGTTTGATGATGAGAAACCTGGTGCAGGCGATCGCATCATCGAGTTTGTGGAAGCAACGGCAATCCCCAAAGCGATGTTTGGAATGCTCCAAGCGTTGCCAAATACAGCCTTGTGGAAGCGGCTACAAAAGGAAGGTCGTCTCCTAGAGGAGAATCAAGAGACACAGGGTCATCAGATGGCTCTAATGAACTTCGTACCTACTCGACCAGTAGAAGAACTGGCTCGTGAGTATGTCAACTGCTTTTGGGAACTGTACGAGCCAGAGCGCTATCTCGCACGAGTCCATCGGCACTTCATGAACATGAAGCCAGCTCCTCATAAAGTACCGTTTCGGATGCTGGATCTGGTCGAGATGAAGGCGGTACTGACTATCTGCTGGCGACAGGGAATCAAGCGCAGCACCCGCTTCCAGTTCTGGGGTCAACTATTCTCAATCATCCGGCGCAATCCGAAGATGTTTGTGCCTTACCTGAGCAATTGCGCCTTGCTTGAACACTTCATCCAGTACCGTCAGAGTGTACGCGAAGAAGTCGAAGCTCAACTAGCTGAGTATTTGGCAAACAAACCCAAGCCTCAATCCTTGGCTGTTTTAAGTTCTTAAGAATAATTCGGGAGATTGAAGTTAGAAAGTCCAATGAAAGCTTTGCGTAGTGCAGTTGTTAAGAAACTGGAAAACTGGGTTGCTCGATCTTCTTTGGTGGGAAACTCTACCTTTTTTAGTGTTGAGCAGTTTCCTTGGGCAACCCAATTAGAGGCAAATTGGTTGGTGATTCGCAAAGAGCTTGAGCAAGTGCTTGAGTATGTCGATGAATTACCAAATTTCCAAGATATTTCGCCTCGCCAACGCCGCATTGCTAATGATAATCGCTGGAAAACTTATTTCTTTTTTGCATTTGGTTTTAAGGCGACAAAAAACTGTGAAAAATGTCCCGAAACTACGAAACTTTTGGAGCAGATTCCGGATATAAAGGTCGCCTTTTTTTCGATTTTGGCTCCGGGTAAGCATATTCCTGAACATAGGGGAAAGTATATTGGCGTGATTCGGTACCATTTGGGACTGATGGTGCCAGAACCCAAGACAGCTTGTCGAATTCGCGTTAATGATGAAGTGGCTTATTGGGAGGAAGGCAAGAGCCTGCTTTTCGACGATACCTTCCCTCACGAAGTTTGGAACGATACGAATGGCTACCGCGTGGTGTTGTTCTTGGATGTGGTTCGTCCCTTGCGATTTCCTCTATCAGTGGTGAACTCGCTTGCCTGTCGCCTAATTGCGGCTTCAGCGATTATTCAAGATGCTAAAGCCAACCACGAAAGCTGGGAAAAGCGTTTTGCAGAGGTTGTGAAATGAAGTCAATAAAGGAGTTCAGAATACCTTATTAGATGAATGTAGATGAATTTCACTGGCTTAAGTGAAAACTAGTCATTTGTAGAAAAACCAGGCTTGGGGGGCTTCCCCCAAACCCCCCATTGGGGGACGGAGTTCCTACCTAGAGACCCCCTGCACAAAGGGTGATCGATGTGATGAATTTCCTTAAGTCAGTGCTATTTGAATCTAGATAGTTCTTATCCCAAAGCTTAAGAGTTAATCTTCTTTCTGTTGAACTTCTGCAACTCCTGAACTCCTGAACTCCTAAATTCTTCATTAACCCCTTACGCTTTAAATACCATTGCTGGATCGAGGCGAGTGACCTTTTGAATCGCAAAGATGGCTGAACCGACACACATCGCCACAGTCAGCCCGAAAACTGCGATCGCGGATACTGGTGTAATTAAAATCAGGATGCCCTGACTGAAAAACGTCCAAGCCGCTACGCTATAGCAGAGTGCCATGCTAGGAAGATAGCCAAGAACTGCCATCCACAATGCCTGCTCGATAATCATGCCATAAACCACCCAATCCGACGCTCCTATTGCCTTGAGTGTGCCAAACTGCTTGAGATGGTCAGATACAGAGGAGTAAAGAATTTGACCGACAATAATTACTCCGACAATGACACCGACAAGCGCACCTAAACCTAAAATAAATCCAATCCCTGTTCGTCTTTCCCAAAAGGTTTGGTTCTTCTTATTAAACTCGGCACTTGTAAACGCACGGGTGTTTGGCAAAGCGGCTTCTAGTCTCTGCTTGAGTACCTGTAAATCCTGCCCTGGTTTGGCTTGAACCAGTACATATGTAATTAGGTCAGATGCGACTAACTTGTTGGGTGCAGTAGGGGGTGTAGATTGAGTACCAGTCTGAGGGGTGTTTAAATAAGTGTTGGTACATTTCAATTCTGTTGAGCCGGATGGCAACTGGCACGACACACTAGAAGTCTGACCTGACGTGGAGAAAGCATTGGCACTTTCTAAAGAGGTGAACATAAACGCATTAGATACAATCGAGTTGTTTCCTTGCGTTAAACCAACCACCCGTGCTGGCAAGGAGTTAACCTGTACTGTTGCACCAATCCCTTTTATGTTTAGTGACTTCAGGCTAGTTTTATCCACTATTACTGTGTAAGGTGTATTGAGTTCACTTGCACTTCCTTGGATAACATTTATGGGTGTGAACAACCCCCCTTTGGGGTCAAATCCAACAACCCTAACCCGCATAATTTCATTAGAAGACTTACGCCATAAAGCGCCACCGAAAATCAGTGCTTCGGCTCGTTCCACACCAGCTACATTTCGAGCCTCAATGACATTTGATAGAGGGATAGGTAGTGTCAGTTCAATTTGTACCCAACTGTCTGAAGCGACCCAAATGTCGGCAGCAGAGTTATTAATCAACTGACCTGTCGATTCAGTAAACCCATTAAAGATACCGGTTTGAAGCGTGACCAATGTCACAGCAAACATAATCCCTAGTTGAGCAACCAAGAATCGAGGAATGTCTTCAAGCAGGTTCTTCCGGGCAATGGAAACCATAGGAAAAGCTTGTACAAAAAATAGTCAGCTATCCACTAGCGTAAACCTTGGTAGGTGGAAGCCGTCCAGTAACAAGCGCAATCTCTGACTCCGGGTTATTGTGCATCTGCAACTTTAGAAGCGATCGCTAGTTGATGTTGCTCAATCCAATCGGCTGCCCATTGGAACTGCACCCCGGCACGACGGGCGGCAGTTTCATCTTCAGGGCGATCGCCTACATAGAGTGTATTTTGCGGGCTGTGCTTGTGCCGAACCCTCGCCAGGTTCAACATTCCTGCTCCCGGTTTACGATAGTGTCCAGACCATTTGGTTTTACTGTGGTTATGAACATTGTGATGAGTGACGCGAAAACATTTCTTGCCTTCAAAGTCAGGGCAGAAATAGATTTCCTTCAACTCCGGGAATAGCTCAAGCGTGTACTGCTGTTCCTGAATGCACTGTTGGATAGACTTGTGCCCCGCGCCGACTCCGCCTTGATTGGTGATGCCAACAATGATCCAATCGTCTTTGTAGGCACGAAGGGCAATGTCAGCACCCGCAATAATTTGTTGGTCTTGAGGATGTTGGAAGTATTGCTGTCCGCTGAGTGGTTTTCGGAGCGTGCCGTCCAAGTCTACCAGTAATAGGCTCATCGTTCCCTTGTGGTATTTGCTATTTTATTCGACATCCTAATTGGCAAACCGTTCCCTCTCCTCTGGCTAACGGAACCTCTACTGAAGCGATCGCCCTATCTTCAGAATGAGTCAGCGATTGAACATCAACACCATCTGCTGAATGTGTTCAAAATCATCAGGGTTATCCAAGCGATCGCGGCTGGTCTACAACCTGCTCATTCGCTCGATTTCCATCCGTCTCAACCTGTCCTGGTAGAGAAAATCTAACAGAGAAGTAATCGTACACAATTAATTACACAAAATTTGGGCTGGAATTCTTGCCTAGTAAAGAATCAGTATGTAATTAACTCTGTTGGGTTACTTAAGCTAGTGAGGATCTGTCTAATCACTTGTTAGATAGCTAACCGCAACTGTCTGGCTTTACCCTCCACGAGAGATATTGGTTCAACTACTTCACCCTTGGCAAGACAATCTCGCACAACCTCTGCAACAACTTGCGCCAAATCGCAGGGAACAGCATTACCAATCTGTCTGTAAACCGAACTTTGCCCACCAATAAACTTGTAATTGTGTGGGAACGTCTGCAACCTTAATGCCTCATCGACTGTCAAACGCCTCTAGACTTAGAGGAACCTATACGTCTATAACCACCATATAAAAGTATGTCTAAAGTCAAAAACCAACATTATGTTCCACAATTTTATTTGAAGAACTTTGCCGTCAATGACTACATATATGTATTTGACAAGACTTTAGGCACTCAACTAAGCATGAAGGGGATAAATATAAAAAATATTGCTAGTGAAAGATATTTTTATGATTTATCAATCGATCTACTTTCCAAAGAGCTTCAAGACAAGGTTGATATACAATTTGTTGAGAAATCACTTTCAAAAATCGAAGCTAACTTTCATAAAAGATTAAATAACCTCATATCTAGGTATACACTGCAAGTATCAGAAAACATCCAGTCTGTCACTGCTATTAGTGAAGATGAGAAATTAGATTTATCTATGTTTTTGGCAATTCAGGATACTAGAACTAAGGATTTTAGGAACTCAACTTTAGAAGCAGAAGAGAAAGTAGTTAGGGAATTAATTAATCGTTTTGGGAAGAAGGCTAAACCTTTAATAGAGAAGGAATTTGAGTATTTCAAGGTTGGCAAAGTAGGCAAGAAAAAGAAAGGAAAAGAGAGAAAATTTGAACTTGCAATTGACGAAAGACGTAGAGAACAAATTGCTCAACAGAAACACATTAAACATCTGATAAATTTAGATTATATCAGAGAGCTTGCTAAAATTTTAACGAGACATATTTGGTTGATTGGTGTCAATCGTTCTTCCATACCTCTCTACACCTCAGATAATCCCTTAGTTAGAAACTCCTGGGAGCGAGGACATTTCTTTTCCAACACTGGATTTGCCTCAGAGGGAATTGAAATTGCATTCCCAATTACGCCAAAGTTAATACTTATCTTATGTGAAAGAGGTTTCCACAGTTATGCTCAAATTTTCGAGCAGAAATATGTAGACTTACAAACAGAAAATGTTAGATATTACAACACTTTGCAGGTATTTAATTCCAATAGACAAATATATTCAATCACTAATGATTTTGAGTTAGCCTTAGATATCTTTCTAAATCATCCCGAATCAAGAGTTAGAAATAGGTGGAATGTCGAATAATTTACGTCAATCTTTGCTGTGTTGCCGCCGTTGGGGAATGAGAGGCTTTCAGCAGTAATCCCCCAATATATTTAATCCCACAGCTAACAGGGCAGCCCAGTAGTAGGGTGCGTCATAACACACCCTACAGGTAGAGGTTCTGCGTAAGTCCTTAGCTACTGTTTTAACTGTCAAAAACACTAGCTAAGGACTTCGTCTAATTTGGCACGTACAGTCTGGATATCTTGCCACATTAGCCACTTTGGTCCACCTTGTTCGCGTGAGGGATTCCGCAGTAGGTAAGCTGGGTGGAGAATTGGCATACACAGCCGCCCTTCCCACTCAATCCAAGTGCCTCGAATTTTGGTGATACCTCGCTTATCACCCGTTAACCCTTTGACTGCTGTAGCACCAGTCATGAGAATAATCTTTGGGTCAATTAAGCGAATTTGTTCCAACAAATAAGGCTTACAAGCTGCAACTTCATCAGTGGTGGGAACCCGGTTACCCGGTGGACGGCACTTATTGATGTTAGTGATGTAAACATCCTTTTTGCGATCAAGCTTCACTGACTCTAGGATTTTATCGAGTAGTTGCCCCGCTTTTCCTACAAAGGGTCTACCGGTTTCATCCTCATTTTGTCCTGGTGCTTCTCCAATGATCATGAGTGGGGCGTTGAGGTTACCTTCTCCAACAACAGCATGGGTACGGGTAGTGCCTAAGTCACATCGCTGGCAGACGTTGCAATGTTCAGCAATTGGTACGATTGAGTCGTAGGTGCCGGAAGGAATGGGAACAGCAGCACTGGTGGGAATTAGCTCAGGCTGGACATTAGCAGACGTAGACGCAGCCAACTCGGACTGGTCAAAAAGGCTCATTTGTTCTTCAGTAGACATGAATCTAAGGGCATTAAGTCAGGGCAAGGCACAAGGCGGTAGGAGAGCGTGAAAGCCCTCTAAATTTTAGAGTGGATTGATACTAATCGGAGAGTAACTACCAAGAGAGAATATTTTGTAAAGAATTATCCCTTTGGAGCAAGGCATCTTGTGGAAAATTAGTCATGATAAAGGCAACTAAGCTATTAAGTGCCGGAGGGAACCATGTCATCTGCACCGCTGTTTAGCGATCGCATTGATGCTGGTGAGCAACTGGCTCAAGTGATTTGCACACACCTCGACCAGATTCAGGCGGCTGGTGTTATTGCTCCACCGATTGTCTATGGGCTACCTCGTGGTGGCATTCCAGTAGCAGCACCTGTAGCACACTCCTTGGATTGTCCTCTAGATATTGTAGTAGCAAAAAAAATTTCAACACCTCAGAACCCAGAACTAGCCATTGGTGCTGTCACCGCCGAGGGAAACGTTCTTTGGTCACGCCAGAAGCTGTTTGGAAAAAAAAATGCAATTCTCCTGGAAACCTCACTGCGTCAAGCTCAAGAAAAAGCTCAAGATTTGCTGATTCACCTCTCTCCTGGATGTCCTAAAGTTAATCCTCAAGGAAAACTCGCAATCCTGGTTGATGATGGCATTGCAACGGGGATGACGATAGTCGCCGCAGCACAAGCCCTGAAATCACGGAATCCAGACCAGGTTTGGATTTGTTCACCTGTAGCGCCAACTGGGTTGTCGAAGTGGTTATCCCGGTGGTGCGATCGCGTTGTTCTTTTGGAAACACCTGAACCATTCTTAAGCGTTAGCCGCTTCTATGCCCAATTTCCTCAGCTTACAACAGAGGAAGCTCTGAATTGTTTGCAGCAGCACAACTACCCCCTTACTGTAAATAACTGACAAGCGACACTCCAAAGCAAAGGTAGCCAAAGTCTCAATCCTGAATTACCCTAACGAGTAGTCCTAATCTCAACTACTGGTTGTTGATTTTCCTCAAAAATCTAACAACTAACAACCAACAACTAACAACTAACGATGAGACTTTGCCAATTTTGGTGGCGCACCTTAATTTTCTCGACCCAGCATAATCCACCTGAGTTTGTCGAACTGATAATGACTTCCTTGACGATGGCTCTACTGGTAAGCTGGGAATTTACCCACAATTGGCCTTACCTGGTTCTCAGTTCAAGCTTTGCGATCGGAGCGGCGGTGTCAATGTGGATACGTGAGATGATTAGGCCTTCGGCACATCCGCGTGTCGTGCAGGTACTAGCGTTACTGTTGTTCATCTATAGCTTTTATGCCCTTGCTGATGTAGCTCCTTATGTGCATTTGTAAGGCTTGACAATTTGCACTTCAGTTTTTCTGTTTTGAAGAAGACTGGTGCAGAATTAGCCGATTTCCCTGTGGATCGTAAGCGTAAATTTCTCTACCGTGAGAGGCTGTAGTAATGTCTCTTGGAGGTGGGTATCCCAAGCGGGTGAGGCAAGCGATCGCGTCTTCCAAGTCATTAACTTCCAAGCACAAGCTCATCCCACTTTGGCTAGAATCAGCAAACTCGTGTTGGTGGTTTTCTTTCGGCTTAAAGATTGCCAGCCGCAATCCTGAAAGCTGAAACTCGGCATACACATTTGGAATGTAAGGCTTTGGCTCTTGATTGAGCAACAGAGTATAAAACTGAACTAGTGTTTCAGGATCAGTTGCTGCCAAGGTAACAAAAGCTTCCCTGTATTGAAACACCATTAGAGACTAAAGCCTTTCCTCATCTTAGACAGGTCTCTCAATTGGCATTGCATGAGTTCAATTGATGCCTTCCTCGTCATGATTGCGCGTGCTGCACCACAACTACATCACCTTCCTGCAACCTGATATCTTGACTCAAGTCTCCTTCTGACAAGAACTTGTAGAGGTTCACGTCAATTGTTTGTGTAGATCCGTCAGCAGACTGCCGACGAACTTGAACTTTGCGGACATCGGCATATTGGGTAATTCCGCCAGCCATCTGAATTGCTCGTGTGATAGTCGGCAAGTGCTGTTGCGCTGTGGAACTTTCTTGTGTTTCTACTCCTTCAAGAAAGTAAGCACCAGGACGCTGCACTTCACCAATGACTCCAATATGGATGCTTTGAGCAATTTGTGATTGAGCATTCAGTTGAGCCTTATCCAATTCGTGTGTCTTTGAATTGGTATCGACAATAGGAGTAGCGAAGCTTGGGTTAATCAGCATAGCCATTGACAAAGCTGCACCTGAAAGGGCTATCAAGGTTCTGTACTGCATGAGACTTACTCCAAAAAGTGTGAGATTTTATGTCTGCCGTTGAGGACAATGATTGATTTGATCAAGTTCCCAACCGTTATATCGCACCATCACCAACCCTAATTTAACCTTGGGCACTCGCCGAGAACCTTCAAAAGTAGAACATCTCAGGTTCTTCTTTACACTTGGCTCTTGCGAAGATTGCGGTCATCCCATAGTGCCTCAAGTGTCTCCGAGACTAACTCGGCAAACATGATCAAGTGCTTCTCATCCTCCTCGGTAAAGCCGCCCTCATACTTCTCAGAAAGTGAGAAAAACTTCCGAATCGAACTCCAGTCCTCTTGCACCACAATTGCGATCGCAGATTGATGGGCACCAATCAGAACACGGATAAGTTTAACAGCGTTACTCAGAATGCGATTGACATCATTAGACCTCTTGCAAAAGTCGTCGCTGAGGTACTATGGGGTCTAAACAAAGGCG
>NZ_JCACKQ010000082.1:0-21337 GCF_059505465.1 Symplocastrum torsivum
ATCCGACTCATGCTCAAGCGGTTAGCGAATGATTAGATCCCAAATGGATTCTATAGCTGTGCCGCGTCGCGTCACACGTAACCAAATAGAAGCTGGGTTTTGTGGCAACGGTACGATAGACCAATCTGAGTAATCCCGTGTGATTACAGCACTGACTTGTTGAACACCATTTACAAATTCAATGCCACACTTCAACCAATTGGCTTCATCCAAACGCACCATGATTCCCGCCTGATCGTACAACTGGTGATACTCACCACTGACTTTCACCTCAGCAACAAAGTCTCCCTTGACTGCTTGATAAAAAAAGTGTCCATTATCTCTAATGAAGCCGTAGTGAGTCTCACGCCAGAAGTCAGTTTTTTGCCCAGACGTGATGGTAATTGTGTCCCCTTGGAGGTTCCAAACAGGTGGTTCATTGTACCATTCCATTGGTGCCGTCTCCCTAGGAGTTACTCATCTAAAGCACCGTTAATTCTGGCATTGAAGCCGTAAACTCGACGGCTTCCTGTGAACGGAACTAAGGTCACTTCTCGTGTATCTCCTGGTTCAAAGCGGACAGCAGTTCCAGCAGGGATATCGAGTCGCATCCCTTTTGCTGACTCTCTGTCAAATTCCAGGGCTTCATTTACCTCGTAGAAATGAAAATGAGAACCGACTTGAATTGGGCGATCGCCTGTATTCGCCACTTGTAACTGTATGGTGGTACGCCCTGCATTCAGTTCAATTTCCCCTTCTTGGACAACAACTTCCCCTGGAATCATGCCAACCTCTATCGAGATGAAATTACTTTAGGCAACGATAAAGCACAACAGCAGCCACAGGTGCCCAGACTGTACAGTTAGAGAGTCTCCAATCTGCTGCGCTCCTCAAGTACAAAACAGGATACCTGACAATCTCTTCTAGCGGAATGTTTAAGCGGCACTGCAAGGTTCTAAAAATGGAGGGCAAGATTTTCTATATTTAGCACCCCTAGGGGTACTGTTAGCAACCAAACCTACTAGTTTATCCTGAGTTATGTTGATGTTCAGTGTATTGGCAAGTAGAAGCCCGCATCCAAGAGCTGAGATAGGCTTGCTAACCATTCTCATTCTTCATGACGCATCATAGCCGCACAAGGGTAGCATTCTTTTTTTAGCTTCGCTTACTTTTTAATCACTGTCTGACCACTTCAGCAATTATGCGTATAGACAATCAGCAATAGTAGCGATGTCGAGAGGTAGAAGTGCGCCAGTATCCTGTGTATAGATGTCATTAAACTTCTAACTATTAAATCACCTTGCCAAGGTTGGTTTTAGCCTAAAGAATGGTTCTCCGTTTGCATAAACCAATTATTTGCAAGTCAAAATGCTATCAAAAACTATTTTGCTTCATTGCAAAATCTTTAAAACAGAGTTACGGTTTTTTATATCCTTTCTTGAAGTAGTAAATAGTAGCTTTGATAAAAATATAATGAAAAACCTGAAAGGAATTATACGAAATCTAGCTGTGATAAAATTCTTATCAATCCAGAGTAGGGATTATAAAAACTCTGAAATCAAAGCAGCTTTTGACGCAACCAATAAGTTTTTGCTAAATCATGACCTCTTACTGGAAGAGCGCATAGAAGTTACTAATATAGTGACTGAATGGGTGGAAAAGCTACTCTATATAAGAGAGCATGAAGAAGAAGCACAAGAGCGAAGAACGCAAATCACCAATCTCATTAGCAAGCTTGATGAAATCAAAGAAATACTGCAGTAATTTGTAACCAATTTCAACCAATGCCTAAATCCCCCAAGATTGGAGGACTTTGAAATCCGGTTCTCCCAGAATTGGGGGGCTAGGAGGGAAAAATCGATTTTTGTAAGACGTCTATTACAACAAAACCGTAATAAAAACGCTAATTAAGCCTTTCTAGCCATTCTTCTAAAGCAATATCAACTAGCGCATCCAAAGACTCAGATTTCACGTCTTTCCCTGTTAAATCCTTGTACATATTTAGATAAACCTTAATGTCATAGTTTCTACTACAACGCGCAGTAGGAGGTACAGAGCGAGTCTGACCCAAAAAAAGAGAAAGGTTTGATACACTCTTCCAGTCGGAAGTAAAAACTCTCCACATTGCCATTCCTTGAGTGAAACCCTGATAAAATGCTCCTTGACGACTTCTTTTCGGATAAGGCAACCAGAGAAAAAGATTTAATGGAAATTCTCCTTTATAACTGTAAAGCTCAGCACAAACTTTAGTTTTATGGAGCTTTCCTTTGATTTTCTCTACTCCGTAAGTGATGGTTGTATCAGTAATGTTTTCCTGCATATGCTTATCGAACTTGAGAATTTTTTCTCGGATGTTTAAGATAATATTTTGTTTATCACTACTATCTTTCTCTAGGAATTTTAAAAGGGTTTTAGGAGGTTGAGGCAGAGGCGGAGCGGGAAGTGAATTTTTGTAAGGCTCAATAAGGTATTCTTCTGGATAAGGAAGAATTACTTTTGCTTCCTGACCTGAATCTATGTTTTTCAGATTGAAATATAGCTTCTTTCCCTCTTGAATAATTTCAAACAGAAGAAACTCAAAATCTAGCTTGTGATGTTTCTTATCTATAAAATTATGTCTGTGAAACCTCGGTGCAACAGCCACTAAGCGAATTTGCAGTGCGTAGTCTACTTCTATATCAACTGGCTTCTCTTCTTGCAAATTGTCACAATAACGAGTTAGCTGCTGGACAATATATCTATCTTCTAAGTTTTTTAACTCCAGCACGACTAACCGTTTATTCTTATCCACGGCTAAAATGTCACAACGTTCCCCCTTGACAGAATATTGCTGCTTTAGAGGAGTTAATTTGAGTAAATGCTCTAAATTAGTCCAGACAAAATTTTCTAGAGCTGCTTCATTTTCAAATTCCCATCCTTGCTCTGTTTTCCTCAAATTTGTAAAACTCAGCATTTTCTGATTCAGCAAATTACTGCTTCTGGACTTCTGTATGGATGGGCGCGCAGCCGTCATCAGTGTCAACTTAAGGAGGCTTGGCGGTTAGAAACCGCAGCTACACAAACACGCACCTGCCTACGCAGGTTTAATAAGTGTTGATTTTTCATTAGTCCGCGCAGACGGACTTCGTTTGTTTAGCCGCGACTTCCAGTCGCTCTTGTCTTAAGTTGACACCAATGGCTAGGGGTGCGCCCCTACCCGGTTAAGAGGTGGAATGAGGTTTAGGCTTTGAGGCTCAAGGCTTCCTGATTCAATACTTGATTGAGTTTGCCACTGCGGTAACCTTCTAAATCGAGGGTGACGTAGAGGAAACCAAACTCCTGAAACGCTGACACCAACTTGGGTAAATCTGTAGTTAAAATAAATTCCTCTATTTGTTCTGGTGGTAATTCAATCCGGGCGGTATCCCCTTCAGAACGGACACGAAGATTTGATAATCCCAACTTCCGCAAATAAATTTCAGCACGTCCGACTCGTTGTAGCTTGCTGACTGTAATCTCTTCGCCGTAGGGGAAGCGGGAACTGAGGCACGGTTGAGCGGGTTTGTCCCACCAAGGAAGCCCTAGTTGTTGGGAAAGTTGGCGGACTTCAGCTTTGGTAACACCCACTTCAGCTAAAGGCGATCGCGCTCCTCTTTCTTTGGCTGCCTGAATCCCTGGTCGATAGTCTCCCAAATCATCGGCATTGACTCCATCAACGACGTAGGGATAGCCTCGCTCAAGGGCAAGGGGTTTGAGCGTGTCGTGGAGTTCACTTTTGCAGAAATAGCAGCGGTTGACAGGGTTGGAGGTGTAATTGGGATTGTTCATCTCATGCGTTTCTATCACCTCATGAGGAATGCCAATTGCTGCTGCTTGGATACGGGCATCTTCTAGTTCTTCCGGCAAAAGTGAAGGAGATTCAGCCGTTATAGCCAAAGCGCGATCGCCCAGCACATCATAAGCAATCTTGGCTACCAGGGTGCTATCAACTCCCCCAGAATAGGCAATCAAAGCCCGCTCCATCTCGGCGAAAATTGTTTTGAGTTGCTTTAGTTTCTGCTCTAGCATGGTTCATCTCAATGATTTTTGAGTGCGTTTAATCACTTCATATATCAATTGTCGCTTTTTGCTCATTGTCCCTATCTGTTGTCCGTTGCAACTAGTGCCGCTCCCTTGGAAGTCAACTTTGAGGACTTACGCACAGACGCAATATATAGGAAGGGCGCAAAGCCTTGCGCCCCTACAGATGGTGGTTCGAGGTCGTATTAATTTGGTATTTGATGCGGCAAAGTTAGCGTAAAACAACTGCCACGCCCCTCTTCAGACTGTATGGTAATGTCACCACCATGTAGCCGTGCTAACTTCAGGGAAAGAGCCAGACCCAAACCTGTTCCTTGATATTTCCGAGGAGAACGGTTAGGGAGTTGGTGGAACGGTTGAAAGAGACTGCTAGCGTCAGCTTCGCTTATGCCGATACCCGTATCAACCACCAGAAATTGAGTATATTCAGCAGTCTGCTCAACTTTTAGTGTTACCGAGCCAGATTCAGTAAATTTCACCGCATTTGAGAGAAGATTCACCAAAATTTGCTTGCATCTGAGATGGTCAGCAACAAAAGATGTAATGGCAGGAGCAATATCCAGTTGTAATTGTAAGCCAGCCTCAGATGCCTGCTCGCGTACAACCGATAAGCATTCATGACAAATGGCTTCTACTGTTATCGGTTCTAGGGATAACTCTTCTCGACCTGCTTCAATCTTTGATAAATCCAGTAGATCATTAATCAGTGCCAACAGGTGTTCACCGCAGGAAGAGATACCAGTGACATATTGGTGCTGTTTATCGTTAAGGGGACCAAAAATTTGCTCTAAAAGTAGGCGAGAAAACCCCAAAATACCCGTTAAGGGTGTCCGCAATTCGTGACTCATATTGGCAAGAAATTCGCTTTTTGCCTGGTTAGCGGCTTCTGAAAGTTGTTGTTGAGCTTCTAGTTCTTGGGTGCGATCGCGTACTAGCTGTTCTAAGTATTCATAGCTCTGTGCATTGTAAAGTGCGATCGCGGCTTGGTCAGCAATTCGCTCTAGTAACTGAATTTCTTCAGTTGTAAAGGTTCGTTTGGCACTTGTTTGCAACATCAAGCCTCCAAACAACTGGTTACGAATAAAAATCGGTGCATTCAGTATCGACACAACTTGCAACTGCTGCATCATTGCCAGGCGATGAGCGGGTTGAGGAGTTTCTGCATAAATAGGAGCGTGGAAAACCTGATGCAAGCTATATTCTGAGCTTGGATCTAACCTATCAGTCCACTCTGATAAAGGTGACTTCATGCCGAGTGCAGAAATAACCTGCTCACTACAGCGCCATTCATGCAGAGTCTTAATATGCTCTGTGTCTATCGAGTAGATATTTACTCGATCAACGCTGAAACATTCTCCAGTCAGTGTGACAATTTCCTGCAAAATCTCGTCTGTATCCAACGTTGAATTTAGGGTTCGACTGATTTGATTGAGCAATTTCTCTCGTTCTGCCTGTTGTTGCACTTTTGCAAATAGCTGAGCTTGATGAATCGCGATCGCACACTGAGTCGCGATCGCACACACCAAAGCCACCTCCTCCTGTGTCCATTGGCGAGACTGAACTGATTGGTTCCCACACTGGTGTAAGCTAATGCCTCCCAGGTATGACTGCTGGTACAACAGAGGCACAATCAGGATGGCGCAAATGTCACACTGAGCCGCTGACTCTTGAATCACCTCTGGTAAACTCGCATCAATTTGTGCCAGTACCAGTGGCTCTCCTTGGGATAATGTCTCATGGTAGTAGCGATAGAAATCGCAATACACACCGATCAAACTCTCTCGTTGAGCTGTCGCTTCACTAACGTGGTGAGCCTTCATCCGATTATCTGAATCAGGCTGAAAAATTAGGCAACGGCTGACATTTAGAGTGTTATGCAGCAGATTAACCGTTGTCTGTAAGACATCATCCAGTACCAATGTGCCCCGCATCGCTTGGACAATGTGATTGATAATCGCTTCTTGTTGAGATTGCCGCTTGGCTTGATTCAGGCTTAACTGTTGTTGTTCGCGTTGTTTACATTCCTGGAGCGCACGGATTAAAACCTCTGGCAAGCGAAACAACTGTTCTTTGAGAACATAGTCAGTCATCCCAGCTTTAATGCACTCTACCGCTCTTTCATCACCTAAGCGATCAGTCACTAAAATAAAGGGAATTTCCTGCCCAGATTGCTGTAATAATTGCAACGCTTCCATGCCACTAAGCACTTTCAAGCAATAAGCAGACAAAACACTGTCATAGGTATGGTTCTGCAAGGATTGCTGATAGAGTTCAGGTGTGGTAGCAACATCGTAAATAAAAACAACACCAGCCGCTTCGAGCGTCGTTGTGATTAACTCAAAATCAGCAGCGACATCCACCACAATCAACAAGCGTACAATTGTGGGTTGGAGTGATTTGGTCAACGAGGGCGTTAGCTCAGAGCCAATGGACATGAAGGTAACGCTGTTTATTTCAATGGAAGTCTATTGATAATTCAAAAGGGAAAATCTAAATGCCGCAAGCGTTTAGGCTTTCCTTACAGGTAACTTGAATGCTCATTAGCTTAATACGAATGGCACTGACTCAAGAAAATTCATCACACCGATCACCATTTGTGCAGGGGGACTGAGGGAGGCACTCCGTCCCCCACCGGAGCTTTAGTGAGGAGGGGGTTTGGGGGGCAACGTCCCCCAATCCGGGTTTTTCCAACGAACGATTACTTTGCGCTCAACGAGAGTGACATTTAGCTTAATACTATTAAAATTCACGTCGCGAGAAGATGAGGATGGCGATCGCTAAAAGCAATACCGTATAGAGTAAACCATACAACCCATGACCTAAAAGCGTTACAGGAGGGGGCAAGATTCCATAAACGGCTTCATTTTTTAAATTAAGGCGCGATAAATCGGGTAAGACCAGATAAAGACCTTGAGTTAGCGTCTGAACATTAGAGTTGCGGCTGATGTTGCCTAACTCTAATAAATCGCGACTTAAGTTGCCCATCAAATACACCCCGAAGGTGAGTAATGCTGCCAATAGGGAACTTGTAAAGACGCTAAATAACAGCGCTACGGCTGTAATTAAAGACAACTCTAAGAATTGGTAAAGTGTTGAAACCAAAATCGTACCCAGTGGATACTTAACCCGGCTGAAACTTAGTAGCGCCAGATAAATCCCCGTCATCGCAACGATCAGGATAGCCAGTACACCCACTAACCCTAAGTGTTTGCCGATGATGAATTCAGCACGATTGAGAGGTTTTGGGATTAAGACTAATACAGTGCGCTTGTCAATTTCTTTGTTAATTAGATTAGTTCCCACAAATATCGCAACAACCACACCTAAGATACTAATTGCCGCCAGACCAAAATCTAGGAAAATTTTGTCTTCTGTGGTTGCGGCAACTTCTGGTAATAGCTGTAGTGCGATCACGAGTAGCAGTGCAAAAAAGCCAATGAGATATAAAACGCGATCGCGAATCACTTCCCGAAACCCATTTGAAGCAATTGCCCAAATTCTCCCGATACTCAACCGCCACCTCCGATGCTTCCAATCACTAAATGAATCCAAACAGGAAATATTGCATCATTGTAAGAAACTATCATTCGCAATGATTGGCTCATCTATTCCCCAACCTCTAACAGGCTCACATTCAAAACGACTAATAAATGTTGGTGGCTGTCCAGGTTGAGTATTGGGGGAATTTGTTGTTGTGGGAACTTGAATAATTTGACAAGTCTTGCTCTGGGAATATTCTTGAGGTAAAGCACGGGGACCTTGCCAAACTGCCCGTAGTTCTAAATTATACCCAGCACTCCTAGAGGAGACACCCGATACCACTCCCCAGAGATTATCTTCTTCAACAGTTGTGATTTGTTGCTTAGCTTGTTGAGCAACTGTGTCGATCAACTTTTCTCGTTCTTCCTGTAAAAGCGATCGCTCAACTACAGACCAAGGTTTAGCATTCAACTGCTGGGCTAGCTTTGGTTCCATCGCATTTAAAAGTAACTCTCCTCTGGGTATTACCGATTCTGAGGAGGCTAGTTTTGTGACAAAAGCACTCTGGCTGAAGTCATCGATTGCAAGGCTGGGGTATTGAGTTAACCAGTCTTGAGCCACGAAATAAAACTGGAACCAGCAGCTAATTAAAATCTGAGTGCCGAACAAAATGACCAGATTTTGACGCTTATGGAAGGGTGGTTTTGTAGGTCTTAACCGATCATTTACAAAATCTGGGATAGCCGCGATTATGGCTGAGATGACTGGCCAGTAAATTAAAGCCTCTTTTGAGACTTCACCTGTAGGGCCACCAAATATATAAATACTGACCAATGCCCCTGTAATCCAAGGGCTTAAAGGAAAGCCATCTTTTTCTTTTTTCTCATCATAACCAATTCGCAATTGGTTAGTAGCTGTCGTTCCCCAAAAAACACCCAAAATCAGAAAAATCCAAGCCAAATTCAGCAGCAAATTTCTGGTGAAGCCAATGTCACTTGCCAGCAATGCCATGTAGTAGGAAAACAAGCTGAGCAAAATGAGAGTTTCCCAAGAAAAGGCACTGGGAGGTCTAAAGTTTTTTTGCAGCCATTCTACAATATTGAGAAAAAATTTCACGATAGTTTGTATCCTATCCTAGAGCGTTGACCTGAATAAAACGGAAAAACAAGAGTAACAAAATGGCGCTATGGCTAAGAGCATTTGCCAAAAGAACAACCGTTGCCTCATTAACGTCAGTATGTGCAATTGCCCGATTTAACCGGGCTGACAAAGATAAGCTACGTCCTTCGTCAGGTGAGTCTGAGGAACTCTGTCCTGGAGACCGATGTAACAACGCTTCTAGTACCTCTAGCCCTTTCAACTTAATGAGGAAGGCACAGAAGAAAATGACAATCCCAGTCGAAACAATAATTAAATTTAGGTTACCTGGCTGGGGAGCCAGAAGGTGATCGAAAAAAACAAAACTAATTATCTGAGTTTTTAAGGGTTGGGGTACGAACCTCAAAAGTAGGAAAAACGCCAACCAACCAGCAATCACACACAATAAATTGATTGAAACAGCATAGTCAATGCTAATTTTGCGCGTTAGGTTTAGCCGTTTGTGGAAGACTGCGGCTTCTAGTGCGATCGCCACCAGCAGGAATAAGAGTTGGAACAAGATTGTCGGTATTGGTAAAACGGATGCTGTCATAGCGCTGTCGCTCCTATCGGGAAAATAGGGAGTGGGGAGTGGAGAGCTTTCAAGGGTAGGTTTCTAATAAATGCCATCAATAATGGAGTGATGAGGTGATGGGTAAAAAATTCCCAAAGTTTAATGTATATTAACTTCCTACCCCCTTATCTCCCCAACATCCCAATCTAAAAAACTTACCCTTGCAAGGGAGTATCAAGTAGGCAGGCATCAAGCAATATTATCTATCGATCTCAGTGAACTGGTTATGAACAACTACATAAAGTAGTCTTTCCTGGAACGAGGCTGAAGGCTAAACTGCTTGAGTACACTCTTTGCATTGGGCTGAATTTCAAGGAGCGGAATGTCCAGAACTGGTATTGGTATACGGACAGCGGTTGAGCGTTCTGAGCGCATCACGGGTCAAATTCACGTTTATGATGGCGCAGGAAAAGGTAAATCTCAAGCGGCTTTGGGCGTTGTTTTGCGTTCAATTGGACTAGGGATAAACTCAGATACTGGCAGTCGCGTCTTATTGCTGCGGTTTCTTAAAGGACCAGGACGCCCCTATGATGAGGATGCCGCGATTGAAGCCTTGCAACGGGGTTTTCCTCACTTGATTGACCAAGTACGGACAGGACGTTCATCTTTCTTTGCTAGAGATGAGGTGACACGCTTCGATGCGGATGAAGCACAGCGAGGCTGGGATGTAGCGAAAGGTGCGATCGCGTCCGATCTCTATTCGGTTGTTGTCCTCGATGAACTCAATCCTGTCCTGGATTTGGGTTTACTGGCGATCGATGAAGTCATCAAAACCCTGAAAAACAAGCCTGAGAATCTGGAAATCATTGTTACAGGTCGGGGAACTCCTCAGGCATTACTAGATATTGCAGATTTGCACAGTGAATCGGTACCTCATGACCATCCTGCATCCAGACAACAGGGAATTGAAGGGATCGAAATCTACACGGGTGCAGGCAAGGGTAAATCCACCAATGCTTTAGGTAAGGCGTTGCAAGCAATCGGTCGAGGGATTAGTACCGATAAATCCCATCGAGTCCTGATCATGCAGTGGCTGAAAGGTGGTAGTGGCTATACAGAAGATGCCGCGATCGCCGCTTTGAAGCAGTCCTATCCTGCACTCGTCGATCATCACCGTTGTGGTCGAGATGCGATCGTTTGGCGGGGACAACAGGAAATCGCGGATTATGTAGAAGCAGAGCGAGGTTGGGAAATTGCCAGAGCGGCTTTAGCGTCGGGTTTGTATAAAACCATCATTATGGACGAACTTAATCCCACTGTTGACCTGGAACTGTTACAAGTAGAGCCAATTGTCGATGCTCTTTTGCGTAAACCTCGCGATACGGAAGTAATTATTACAGGTCGCTGCCTAAATCAACCCGCCTACTTCGACATTGCTAGTGTTCATTCCGAGATGATTTGCCACAAGCACTACTGTGAAAAAGGTGTGGATTTGAAACGAGGCGTAGATTTTTGATAAAGGCTTGGGGGAGTTCCCCCAAACCCGATGTTTTCCAAAGTAAATTTCGCAATGACGAGAGTAATATTCTTACTCCAGTTCTTCAGATTTATGAGTCATGATAGTGCAATCAGAAGTAGGAATACCGACGCAAGTCAGCACGTATCCTGCTTCAACTTGCTCATCATCCAAGAATTGTTGCTCAGACTGATCGACTGAACCTTCTTTCAATACACCAGCACAGGTGGAACAGGCACCAGCACGGCAAGAATAAGGCAAATCAAGCCCTTCTTCTTCCCCAACATCGAGAATAGACTCACCTTCTGGAACTTCAATCGTGGTATCGAGTCCTTCGCCTTCGTTAATTAATCTGACTTTGTAAGTAGCAGCCATAAAGAGGTCATCCTATCAAGAGAAACTACAACAACAGGTTCACTAGAAGCGACCAAGCGCAAGAATAAAAAACTATTCGCTATCCAGTTCACTTGTTAGTAGAAAAGTTATCTTTACTGAAATTTCTTTTGTCTCTATCAATAGATAGTTCATCCTGTAAGATAAGTGTTCCTTCAGACAGATGCTGTAGGGTTAGTGTTATCCTGAAGCGAGTCCTTATCTAGGCAAATAATGGCTGAATTGGCTTTACTAGGGCTTACTGAGTGTTGAAATCAATAGTTGTGCGCTCCGTATCACAAAACTACTAAATCAGGAGATCATGACATTTTTTTGCTTTCGTTCTGTCTACAATCAACTTTAATTCTAAGTTGTATTCTATCGTACAAAATTAGTTTTACTACTAGGACAATGAAAAGGGATTAAGTGGAAAAATGCTTAAAGATAATCCTTTTTCCCTTCCCCTTTGACCTAAAACGATAATCTGATCTGGCAATTCTTATTCCAGTAAGGTACATCTAAGTTTCTTCCCAATTCCCAATTCCCAATTCCCAAAAACAGAGCTTATTCACTTTGGCACCTTAACTTCGTAAGTCACAGTTCCCAACCAAGGCACCCCTGCCAACTGGTAGGGCTTAAATCTTAAGCTATCCAATCCTCCCTTCCTAACCATGTGGTTTAAGAAATGCAGAGAACCTTGAAGCATATCTGTACCATTAGGAATAGTCGTATTTTCCAACTCTAACTTCGGCTGTAACTTCAAGAGATTTTTTACTGACTTAAAGATGTCAGGAGCATTAGACGAGCGGATAAATGTAGAGACAGCCCTTCTAATTTCTGCTTCAACATTTGCCGCATTCTTAAGTTTGTGACCTTCCATCGTTCCACCAAGACGCTTTTTCAGGAATGCTCTGACATTCTCAGCATAAGAAATGGTGTTATAGTGATAAATTGCTTGAGAAATAGAAGTGTGCTTGCCAGAGTTAATTAACGAGCCAACGACATAAGCCGCAATATCTGCTGTATAGTCAGAGTCTCTTGCAAACTTACTCAAGGCTTCCTCTACATCTTTAATGTTGTTGCTGTCTTTGGAGTAATAAACGATAATTGCTGAACCAATATCTCCAGCCCAAGATGTGTGGTCACCTGTCCAACTGGTTAAATCTGACCAATTAACCCCAGGTTGATTAATTTGATCAGAGAGTGCCGCAATGAAATGACCAAAATCAGTAACTTCACCACTCAATACCGAATACTCCTGATTCAGTTTTTCTTTAAATTCCCCAGCAATATACTCTTGGCTATATCCGGTTGCTGTATTCCATAACGGAGTTGTATATCCCTTTTTGGTATAACCCCGAAGCTTATTCGCTATTTCATAGACAGACTTACCAGAGTTTTCACGTTCAATTTTTTCAATGAATTGTAGTGCTTCTTCTAGTTCAGGCATAGCTTTTAAGAGATGCATTTCATTTAGGGAGTAGTACTAGTTAGCTACTCATTGAAGTGGCGTTTCTCCGGATTATTCTGCCAGTAATCACCCGAATGGGCGAGGCTAAGTGTTTACAGGAAGTCTTGAAATCTCTTGGGTTGAAGGTCACCTTTGGTAGACTTTCTCCTTGTCCTACTACAAAGATTTCATGAAAACTCAGCTAGGTTAACAGAGCTTCAGCTAGAGAAACAACCCAATTGTCAAGGAATCGCACAGAAAACCGGATGCTGTTACGATTGTGGAGTCCAGATGCAATTCCCCGTCTGAGCAAAGCGGACGAGGGTAGTTGAAGTCTTTGGTTCTTCTATGATTCGCCATCGTTCCACTGCACTTCTAGCTGCCTGTGTTACTGGCTTGGGTCTGGTTTTGGGTACCAGTTGTAACCCAGGAGTAGCGCTAGCGATCGCTAATTCCGTAGTGAAGCAAGAGAGTGGGACACTCCCTACCGCAGCGTCTGAACTAAATACCCCTAACACCATCAGCTTAAGCGTTTGGAAGCATCCAAAAACCTCTCAAACTTCAAGCCCCACCCTCCTAAGAAACATAAGGCAGAAGGCAGAGGGCCCAAGGCAAGAGGGAAGTGTTTCTTTCGTCGGTAACAATCGGTACGCCGCTAGTTCGAGGCTTGCAATTGCACTCCCAGGCAACCTGAACAAGAACCAACTGAAGTGGGTGCTAGTCTTAGTCGCTACGCTAGCTATTGCAGGAGGAGGAATTTTCTTCTTGCTAAAGTGGCTGAACAACACGAAAAAAGCAGTAGAACCAAAATCCCTACCTAATGAAAATGACCTCACAAAACTGAATTCCACAGGAAACGGTGTTCTCTCCCAACCGGATACCCTCAACCCCAAACATTACCCCAATGGTCACAACGATTCAGCCTTGAGAGTTTCCCTATCTAACGATTCCGAAACGTCCTCACCACTTCATCTATCCGGTGATAACCTACCCGTTAACAAAAACAAGCCCCTCTCCAAAATTGATATTGTTGATGAACTCATTGGAGATTTGCAAGAACCTGACCCACAGAAACGTCGCAAAGCCATTTGGGAATTAGCACAGCGAGGAGATTCGAGGGCAATACAGCCCCTAGTCGATTTAATGATCGATTCAGATTCTCAACAACGCAGCTTAATCTTGGAAGCACTTTCGCAAATTGGCACCAAGACACTAAAACCGATGAATAGGGCACTCGCTATCTCGCTACAAGACGACAATGCCCAAGTGCGTAAAAACGCGATTCGGGACTTAACGCGAATCTATGAAGTCGTTGCCCAGACAACTCAGATGTTGTACCACGCGGCTGATGACCCTAATCCAGAAGTCCGGGAAACGGCACGGTGGGCAATTGGTCAGTTAAGCCGGATTCGCACACTAACTACTCTTGATAACTTGCCACCTTCGCAAACTTCACTCAACTTGCCAGAACATTACGACCAGGAACCACCACCTTAGTAGGAATGGTACTGACATAAGAGCCTTGAAATAAATTTCACCCCTCAAAGCTGAAGTAAGCTTTAGCTTACTACATCAGCCTTTCAACCCGTTTTAACGGGTTTTAGCTTAGCGTTCCCGTTCCCCGTAGGGGTTCCCGAAGGGTAGGGTACTTTAGTTCAGGGCTTAAGTCAGTGCCAGTCATCTTAGGGGGGAATGAGGGAGTAATTTCTGCCCTACCTTCCCTACCTTCTCCACCTTCTCTACCTTCCCCACCTTCCCTACCTTTCCCATCTCCCCACTACCTTTGTATTAATGGCAACGACCACATCACCTAACAAGTCCCTAAAACTGCTATTCGTCTCCAACCCGATTGGGCCGTTGGGTTCAGGATTGGGAGGCGGAGTCGAATTGACGTTGCGTAACATCGCAACCGAACTGCATCAGCGGGGTCATAGTATCAAAATTGTTGCCACTAAAGGCTCCACAGCTTGGGGAAGGCCGCTAGTTGAAATTGCTGGTGCGCCACAAATTAGCGCTCAAACACAAGGGCGTGATGCTCCGGTTATTATTCCAGCGTCTTCTGTTTTGGCAAATTTGTGGGACTACGTACGGCAGGTGCAAAACGACTATGACCTAATTTTTAACTTTGCCTATGATTGGTTGCCGTTCTACCTAACGCCTTTTTTCACCTGTCCTGTTGCCCACTTGGTCAGCATGGGTTCATTGACGGAGGCGATGGATCAAATTATTGAACAGGTCGCTACTCGGTTTCCTGGTACGATTGGTGTCCACAGTCATGCCCAGGCGGCAACGTTTGCGTTTGCTGACCGTTGTCGGTGCTTGGGAAATGGCATAGATTTATCGGTGTATGACTTCTGTGCCGAACCCGCCTCCTGGGTGGGATGGGTGGGTCGAATTGCACCGGAAAAGGGGCTAGAAGATGCGGTAGCTGCTTCTCAAATTACTGGAATTTCGATGAAAATTATGGGTTTTCTGGAAAATGAAGCCTACTGGCAGCAGATTCTCCGCGATTACCCAAACGCCCCGGTGGAGTATGAGGGGTTTCTTTCAACAACTGAACTTCAACAACGTTTACGTCAGTGTCGATCGCTTTTGATGACTCCGCGTTGGGTAGAAGCATTTGGGAATGTGGCGATTGAAGCCCTAGCTTGTGGTGTGCCAGTGATTGCCTACCGTCGGGGTGGGCCGGCTGAAATTGTTGAGGATGGGAAAACAGGCTTTTTGGTAGAACCTGATTCTGTGGCAGGTTTAGTCGAGGCAATGGGAAAACTCGATCAAATTGAGCGCCATGTCTGCCGCCAACGAGTAGAAGCCCAATATTCTGCAAAAGCAATGGGCGATCGCATCGAACAGTGGTTTCTCGACATCTTGAGCGGTCGTCAGAGTTCCTGAAATATTGAAGTAGAAGCACAAGCCGCTTACTCTAACAACACTTTACGTCAAGCTCTTGCTAGAAGCGATCGCCTGAACAGGTACACAATAGATAAATGAGTGAGTTTATACAAAACTTTACATAGGATCGCCCATCCCAATGAACGAACCATCCATCAGTGCCTTACTAGAAGACCTAAAAAATCCTGACGAGAACGTTCGCCAGCAAGCAACCGCAGAACTTTGGCGCATCTGGTTCTATCAAAAGGGAAGATACGGAGTCGAACTGATTGAGCGCAGTCAGATGATGCTTGAAGCTGGCCATGTTACCCAAGCTGAAGCGTTACTCACAGAACTGATAAAAGACCAGCCTGACTTTGCAGAAGCGTGGAATCGACGTGCAGTGCTTTATTACACGCTTGGACAGTACGAAAAGTCAAGAGATGATTGCCAGGAAGTTATCAAACTCAATCCAGTTCATTTTGGGGCACTCCACGGTTTAGGGTTATGCCATGCGGCATTGGGAGACTACTCGGCAGCAATCCAAGCCTTTCAAAAAGCTCTCTTAATTCAACCCTATGCTCTAGCTAATCAAAAGTTGCTTCTGGAATGTACAGCGCGATTGAGCTAATGAAAGTGCTGGCTAATATAGCCGAAAGCTGTCAGCTATCAGCTTCTTTGCTCTCCTTGCTCTATCTAGAAAATAAGGCTCCAGGGCAGAAGGCACAAAACCGCCCTAACTAATAACTAATAACTAACAACTAACAACTAACAACGAATGACCAATAACTTGCATTGCCAGCTACCGCCACCGCTAAAACCCGGAGATTTACTTCGGGTTGTTGCACCCAGTGGAGCGCTACGGGAGTTTGAGGCGTTTCAAAAAGGCTTAGAAATTTGGCGCGGCAGAGGCTATAAAGTCGAACTGCCAATTAATTGGGATGCTAGAGAAGGCTACCTTGCTGGTACAGATACTGAGCGGCGCCAGCAATTAGCAGACGCTTGGAAAGACCCGGAATGTCGAGGTATTCTCTGTAGTCGAGGTGGTTATGGTAGTGCCCGACTTCTGGAAGATTGGACATGGCATTCAGTAGCAAGAGACAATCGAGACAATTCCCAATCTCCCAAGCTAGCGAGCGAGTCAAGCTCTCCAATCGAGAAGTGGCTGATTGGTTTTTCTGATATTACGGGTTTGCTATGGAGCCTTAGTCGGTCGGGTATCTCTGGGGTTCATGGCCCAGTCTTAACAACCTTGGCAGCCGAACCAGAATGGTCGCTTAACCGCTTGTTCGACTGTATAGAAGGGCGCTCCCTTGCTCCCCTTACAGGCGTTAGTTGGGGCAGTGGTAAGGTTAGTGGGAGACTGATGCCTGCAAATCTCACTGTCGCAACCCATCTACTAGGGACATTTGTACAACCCAACTTAGATGGGATTATCCTTGCCTTGGAAGATGTTACAGAAGCTCCTTATCGCATTGACCGAATGCTGACCCAGTGGCGTATGAGTGGGGCATTTCAAGGAGTACGCGGCATTGCATTGGGGCGATTTAGTCGTTGTGATCCACCCAAGGAAGTACCAAGCTGGACGGTAGAAGAAGTATTACATGATCGCCTTGGCGATTTAGGGATTCCGATTGTTAGTGATCTTCCCTTTGGTCATGAGGGAGCTAATGCCGCTCTTCCGGTTGGGCAGTGGGTTGAACTCGATGCTGACAACGCTACACTGAAGTGGAATACCAATCAGTTGGAGTATTCTTCTGTACTTGAAAGCTAAAGGAGTTTCACCGATAATAAATAGCAATCAATTTTAATAAGAATTACTATCTCAATACCTGATTGGGCAGCGAAAACACCCAGCGAGTGTTCTAATAGTGGCGTAAGTTCTGTAACTGCAAGGAGCGCCGTTTGCCAGGTGGGAAATACTCGATTTATTCTGTCAGGGCAGTATTAAAGTCAAAGAAGCGTTAGTTAAAAACAAGTTGCCATGCCGGGAACTGATCAGGAACCTAGAGTCAGTAATCACAAGCCTGAACACCATCTATTACCCGAAAATAGCGAACAACAGAACATCGCTGCATTACAACAGGAATTGCTGCTGGCGTGGCAACGAGTATCTAGGCAGAAATTGCTCAATAAAATCATTCAGGCGATGCGGGGTACGCTGGTCTTGGATGAGATTTTACAAACAACAGTTAACCAGTTACAAGTTGCGCTCCAGGTCAGTCGCTGCCTGATTTACCGACCTGACGATCACAATCAAATGGCGGTTCGTTACACGTCAGAAGTAACAGAGCTAGGTGAGAATTTAACAGACCGCTACGGTTCTTTCTATCCGCACTACCACGAAACCCTATCTTTAGGCAAGCCTGTTGTTTTCTCGCAAATTGATGAGACGCTGCCTCCCGAAATTCTCTTAGAAGTCCAGAAGCGGGGAATTCGGGCGATGCTGATTGTGCCACTGATGTATCAGAACACCTACATTGGGGGCATTAGCCTCGTGCAGTATGATGGCGATCGCGTAGCCGAAACGATGTCAGGAGCCTCAGAGGAAGTTAGCCCAACAGCAGAGGAGGCAAGGCAAGCAGCTTTCTTGCGGCTGAGTGAAGCCGATCTACTACATCAGCAGAGCCTACACGGTAGAGAATGGACAGCTTCAGATGTGGAATTTGTCGAGGCGATCGCAGATCATTGTGAGATCGCGATTTATCAAGCCGAACTTCATCAGCAGCTACAAGCTGAATTAGCAGAGCGTAAGCAAGTAGAGGAGGCACTGCGACAAAGTGAGGCACGCTACCGTGCGATCGTTGAAGATCAAACTGAACTCATTTGTCGGTTCAAACCCGATGGAACTATGACTTTTGTTAATGATGCCTACTGCCGCTATTTCAACAAGCAGCGTTCTGAGCTTATTGGGCAAAAGTTTCTACCAGCGATGCCTTCCGATGACCGAGAGTTGATTACCCAGAACTTTCGTTCTCTTTCTCAAGGGCACCCGATCAACACCTATGAACATCGAATCATTCTCCCGACTGGAGAGGTTCGCTGGCAGCAGTGGTCAGATCGAGCCTTGTTCGATGAGCAGGGTAACTTCATTGAGTGTCAGGCAGTAGGACGAGATATCACCAAACTCAAGCAGGCAGAAGCTGACATTCGCATGGCGTTGGAAAAAGAAAAAGAAGTCAACGAACTTCGTTCTGGCGTTGTGTCCCTGGTGTCTCATGAATTCCGCACACCGCTGACGATCATTCAATCTTCGGCTGAACTACTCGAACACTATCACCATAAATTCTCTGACCAGAAAAAACAGAGTCATTTTACACATATTAGAAATGCTGTGGAACGGATGACTCAGTTGTTAGAAGATGTTTTGACCATCGGCAAAGCTGAAGCAGGAAAGCTCAAGTTCAAGCCTGCCTCAATGGATTTAGTAGCTTTCTGTGACCACATTGTAGAAAATCTACAAATGAGTGCAAGTTCTCTACACACGCTCAACTTTGCGATCGAGGGTGACTGTAGCGATGCCCAAATGGATGAAAAGCTATTGGCGCATATCCTCACTAATTTGCTCTCAAATGCGATTAAATATTCACCAAAAGGCGGAACCGTCGATGTTAACCTGATTTGCACAGATGAACAGGCAATCTTCCTAGTTAAAGATCAGGGCATTGGTATTCCCCAAGAAGATATAGAGAAACTATTTGAGTCCTTCAGACGAGCTAGTAATGTTAGCAATATTCCTGGTACCGGACTAGGGCTTGCGATCGTGAAGAAATGTGTGGACTTACATGGGGGTGAGATTACTGTGCATAGTGAACTTGGAGTCGGCACAACGTTTACTGTAACTCTACCGTTGAACAATTCCCCAGTTCCCACTCTCAAGAAAGATCTGAGTTAAACAAACACTGCAAAATTTCTCGGTCAAAGAGTACAACTTTTTGATGTTCTAAAAACTGTCCCTTGGAGAGGCATACAGCAGATTGACCCAAGATTTCACTAAATAGAAGCTGCTGGAACATAAAATTATCGGTTAAAGACATGATGTGATGGGCGCTAGCACACTCTCCTTGCCAGTTGAAGTCCACATTTAGCTTGACATGATGCAGATCATGAATACATCGAAAAATCAGATTAACCTCTGGATCTAGCAGATCTGATTCATTAAATTGAGTGTTAATCAGCAAGTTTCCTTGGCTGACATCAGCCTGGATATCTTCTAAACACAACCTTGACCCTCTGAAATAAGGTTGGAAGTCAACATACTGAACGTTTACTCCTTGTAGTTCTACTTGCGCTAGGTTAATAATAAATTGATGAAAATCCCTAGCGAGCTGAGAAGGCACTTCATAAGCTGGAGCTTCAATGTAGTGTTTAGCAATCTTTTCAATGTTCATGAATGTCGTATAGTAGATGCTCAAGGTCTGCAAAAGATGTAAAAAGAGTAAATCCTTATAAAGCCATAAGATTTAACACTAATTTTGGCTTTATGAGCCACAAAAAACGATGAGGAAATTACTTAAAGTTTCTGCAAAGCTTTTTGTAAAGAACAGGTAAATATACGGAATGCTTTAGGTTCGCAGCAGAAATTCTGAATATTAAGAAATTAACGTTAAATAAAGCCCAAAATTAAGTTTAATCTTAGGCTTTATTTACATTTTTTTTAATCTGATTAAACCTTAGCCCAAGGTATTTCCTCTTACCCATTTATCTGTCGGCTTTGAGCGACGGATGGGGGTGATGAATTTATTGAGAGGAGCAGTTTCCACCACTGTGTCAGAGCTAGGTTTATTATTTTCCTCTGCCTAGAGTGATGAAAAAGCATTATGACTGCTGTTGAAAGTTTAAATTACGAAATAAGCACAATGCTTTATGCAGATCTTGACACTAGTTTAGAGGTGGCTTACAAGGTTGGGAGTGTAGCAATCATGAAATCATTAATCACTGGGAGCAATATGAGCCGACTATTCCAGGAGAGATAGCACACTCGAATTAAAGTAGTGAATCTTCTCTACTCAGGGATAGATATATACCCAAAAAAGCCTGATTTTGTAATCTCTTCCACGTTTTCCCCCTCATCATATTAAATAGAATCCGCTTTATTGTTGCTCAGCTCTAGGAGAGTTCATGGAGCGCTTGATTTCAGCTTTAGGCTTAGTCGTTTTCATCGGCTTAGCCTACGCTTTCTCTGTCAATCGACGTGCTGTACGTTGGCAACCTGTCTTGTGGGGCATTGCCTTGCAGTTGATTTTTGCATTGTTAATCCTCAGGACAGCACCAGGTTTTTTTGTATTTAGCTTCTTAGGCGACGTGGTGGGGCAATTCCTGAACTTCTCTGACGCAGGCGCATCGTTTGTCTTTGGCGAGAAGTTTGAAGAAAACTTTTTTGCTTTCAAAGTGCTGCCGACGATCATTTTTTTCTCCTCCTTCATCTCACTGCTTTACCACTACGGCATTTTGCAGCGGGTCGTGCAGGGAGTCGCTTGGGTAATGCTCAAAACTCTGAAGACATCAGGTTCTGAGTCCCTTTCCGCCGCTGCCAACATCTTTGTTGGTCAGACAGAGGCACCGTTGTTAATTAAGCCGTATATTGGCTCGATGACGATGTCAGAGTTACACGCTGTTATGACCGGGGGATTTGCGACAATTGCAGGTGGTGTGCTGGCAGCTTATGTTTCTTTTGGTGTGCCAGCACAACATTTGATTGCCGCTTCGGTCATGTCAGCACCCGCCGCTCTCGCGATCTCAAAACTGCTTTACCCGGAAACGGAGAAATCCCCAACGGCTGGCACAGTAACCGTGGAAGTTGAACGAACGGCAGCAAACGGGATTGATGCGGTAGCAACAGGCGCGATTGAGGGGCTAAAACTTGTGGGTAACATTGCGGCGATGTTGATTGCCTTCTTAGCTTTAGGTGATTTCCGAGAAAGAAGATACCAATTAAGCAGGTTGGATAAGAATGTCC
>NZ_JCACKQ010000083.1:0-19795 GCF_059505465.1 Symplocastrum torsivum
GGTACACGGCGCGGCGTAGCAGCGTCCGTGCTTGTGACAGTTGCGTAAGTCCTGATTGATTGGAACTCGCATAACAATCCCGTTGCACGCCAACCATACAAAGATAGTTAGTTGAGTACGAAAGGTTGCTAGCGGCAGATGATGGCGGACGATCGCTGACTACGCTGAGGAGAAGAATGCGCTGGTAGAGAGACCGTTCCGTTAAAGCATCCACTTGAACAGAGGAGAGATTCAGATGTCAGAGAACAATAAAGCTGTCTTAGAAGCGGCAAATGCGGCGAACGCAGCAGGCAACTATGAAGGATTCTTGTCATTCCGCACCGACGACACGCAATGGACGTTTGTAGGCGACAAGACCCTTAACGGAAAAGAAGCCGTTCGCCAATATATGGCAGAGACATACATAGAGCCGCCAAAGTTTACGGTCACCAACTTAATCGCTAATCGCTGAGGGTGATTTCGTCACGGCACTCGGCGACATCACACTGAAGGACGAAGACGGGAGAGCGACTCATTACTCGTACTGCGATGTCTGGCGCTTTCGCGGCGGCAAGATGGTCGAATTAAAGGCTTTCGTGATCGAAACCAAGGATAAAAACCAGTAGCGCAGGGTAAATAATCTTTAAAGTTTAAATGAGGTTTGTCATGCACATTTATACGCTCGCCCGCAGAACGTTTCGATACTTGATGCTCACTATCGTCGCGGTCCTCGTCAGTTCAGTTGTAAGCTTTCCCCTCCTCGCCCAGCCTTCGTTCGACACGGCTCAGCTCGACACCTTCGTCAAGGAGATGATGGACGCCTACGACGTTCCCGGCGTCGGGCTCGCGGTCGTCGAAGACGGCGAAATTAGCTACGTCCGGGGTTACGGGGTCCGTGACGTGACCACTGGAGCACCCGTCACGCTCGACACCCAGTTCGCCATCGGTTCGACCACCAAGTCGTTCACGGCGATTGGCATGATGCTGCTCGTTGAGGAGGACCTCGTGGACCTCGACACGCCCGTCAGGACCTACCTGCCCGAGTTTAAGCTCTCCGACCAGGAGTCCACCCGCACGGCGACGGTCCGACACCTGCTCAGCCACACCACCGGCCTGGTGCGGACCGACGCCTCTACTTTCGACACGAGCGTCACCGCCGCGGACGTCATCGAGGCCGCCGCCACCACCCCGCTGGTCGGTAAACCAGGTGAAGTGTTCGTGTACAGCAACGTCAACACCATCATCGCCGGGGAGATCATCGAACGGATCACGGGAAGGTCGTGGGAAGACTTCACCCGTGAGCGCATCCTCGAGCCCTTAGGCATGAGCACGGCGACGCTCTCTATAGAGGAGCTTAAACGGCAGGATAACATCGCCCTGCCGCACGTACTCGACGTGATGAAGGGGCTGCAACCTACCGACTTCCTCGATCTAAGGGCTGACGCCCCGGCGGGGGCGATCAACGCGAGCGCCGCCGAGATGGCCCGCTATGTGCGCTTCCAGCTAAGCAACGGTGCACCGCTCGTCTCCCAGGCGAGCTTAATGGAGATGCACAAAGGCCAGGTTGCCGCCCCCGACTTCAACCTGCCGGGCATCCTCGCCGCCCAAGCGCGTGCGGTAGCCGCGCGCCCGGAGGACGTGCCGCCCGCGCTCGTCACGGACGCCGAGTACGGCTTCTACTGGGTCGTTGAGCGCTTTCTGGGGGCGAAGCTGGTGCAGCACGGCGGCAACGTGGACGGCCTTACGGCGAACGTGACCCTGCTGCCCGAAAGCCGTTCGGGCGTGGTCGTCCTCGCCAACGCCGACAGGGCCGACACCTTCATGGAGGTGATGCGCCTGCACGTTGCCCAACTCTTGCTCGGTCGCTCCAGCCCCGACGTGAACGCCACCTTGCAAGCGCAACTCGAGGTGTTGGGTCAAGACAACGCCAGCCGCCGAGCCGACCTGAACGCGGCGCGCAGCTACCAGCCCGAACGGGCCGAGCTGGTGCCTTGGGCAGGCACCTACGAGAGCCTTGCCGACCTCAAGCCGACCCAGGTGAGTGTAGTTGGTGGCCGCACCCTGCGGCTCGAGTCCGGCTTTCAAAGTATCCGCTTTTCGGTAGAGCTACTGCCGCTGGGCGGGGACCGCTTTATCGCGACCACCCAGCCGCTGACCGGTTATGTGGTCAGGTTTATCGAGGGTGCCGGGGAGCGCACCATCGAGATGGAAAGCCTGCAGGGTACTCTGCCCCTAGCGACGCGCCGGTTGACAGACCGCTGAAGGAGCTAATTGCATGTCCCAAGCTTCTTCGGATCAACCACAAGAGTCGGAGAAACCCCCCTCACGGCCTCGGCGCAACCCGACAAACTTCCGCGTCCGGGCTGGCCCGAGATCGCCATCGTCGGTCTATCCGTGATGCTCGCCGTCGTCGTTCACGCCGTTTTCAACCTGCTCACTATCCCGGTGATGGCAATCGCTGGCATGGGCTGAGATGCGATCGGCGTTCAATTTTTGAAAGTCAATATTGATTGAAACAGGAGAAACAGGATGATACTGCAAGATAAAGTGGCTTTAGTGACTGGCGGAACATCAGGAATTGGTCGTGCAACCGCGATCGCTTATGCCCAACAACAAGCAAAGGTGGTGGTGGTGGGTCGTCGAATGGATGAAGGTGAAGAAACTGTTCGATTGATTCAGGAAGCTGGCGGAGAGGCTATTTTTGTGCAAGCAGATGTCACGAAAGAAGCCGATGTTAAAGCAATGGTTGATAAAGCGGTTGACGTTTTTGGTCGGTTAGATATTGCTTCTAACAATGCAGGAACGATCGGCGAAAATCCTTCACTGATTGAGCAAACAGAAGCGGAATACGATCGCACGATGAACGTCAATGTCAAAGGCATTTGGTTGTCGATGAAATATGAAATCGCTCAGATGTTGAAACAGGGAAGTGGTTCGATCATCAATACGGCATCTGCAAATGGAGTAGTTGCACTTCCTAGCGTACCTCTCTACACCGCGAGTAAACATGCGGTAGTAGGCTTAACAAAAGCTGCTGCCCTCCAATATGCCAAAGCAGGTATTCGCATCAATGTCGTTGCACCAGCAGCAATCGAAACAGATATGTTTGAAGCTGCTACAGGTGGGCAGGATGAAGCCAAAGCTTACATAACAGGACTTCACCCGATCGGACGGGTTGGAACACCTCTTGAAGTTGCAAATGCAGTCCTGTTTTTATCATCTGACCTGGCATCGTTCACAACAGGTGAAACGTTGATGGTAGATGGCGGGTATGTAGCGCAATAGTCGATCGGCAGTGCGAAATGTTTGATACAGCACTTTAAGCGACTCACTAAAGCAACACTGAAATTGGTTCGCTAACTCCATCAGAAACTCCATAGGAATCTGCAAGAAGTTGAGTGTTGGAACTGACTACACTCAAGTGAACTAAGACAAAGAGAACTTAAGAGTTGATGATGTCCAAAGTGTCTTCTACCTCACCACCACAAAACTAAAGAAAGGAATCGTTACCATGAGTACCCAACCGACCGAAGTGATCAAAGAGTTTCTGGCGAATACAGCAACCGAAAAGGTCGAGGCGGCTGCCCGTCGGCTCGTCGCGGAGGACGCAACATACATTTCCCTGAATTTCGACAACCCTGAACTGAAGCAAATCTTGCCTTGGACGGGAACCTCCAAAGGTCCCCAAGCGTTCATCGATACGTTCTCCGGGGTTGCGAAATGGTGGACGCATGAGGACTTCACCGTTACCGCCCTCTTCGGTGAAGGCGAGAACGTTGCTGTGTTCGGCAGGTTCACGTACCGCTCGGTCTCGCTGAGCAAGGCGGTGACCTCACCGTTCTCGATCCACGCAAAGGTGCACAACGGGAAGATCGTGTACTTCCAGTTCATGGAGGATACTTTCGCGACCGCTCGCACTTTCAGCCAGAAGGGGACTTGGACCATCAAAATCGCTCCGAACCGGCCGGAGTTCGAGGTGTAATAGCAGCCTACGATGCCTAATCATGCGCTGCACCGGAACGCTACAACTTGGTCGGTTGAGTTTTCAAGGTTATCTGCGTCCGGTGAGCTTGGTCGTTAGACTCCCTTATCTCATCAAATTAGAGTATTTGACGGATTCAATATAAATTGCTTCACTTTATGTCCCCCAATTCTCGTCGTTCTGTAAGTCTGTTTCCCTGTCTAATAGCTCTACCTTTATCACTGCTGTTTGTAGGTTATATGACAAAATCCTCAACGCCTGCCGAGGTTCACATTACAACATCAACAGGCACTCTCTATGGCACACAGATTATTCCAACGTCTAACCTGCCAGAGCCAGTGGTGCTGATCATCGCGGGTTCAGGTCCGACTGATCGCAATGGGAACGCGCCTCTAGCTGGGGAGAATAACAGCCTCAAACAACTAGCTGAAGGATTAGCCGATCACGGCATTGCCTCGATACGATATGACAAGCGCGGTATTGGAGAAAGCTCAGCCGCAGGGCCTGAAGAAGTTGATATGCGTTTCGATACCTATGTTGAAGATGCTGCACTTTGGATTCAGCAATTGCAGGTAGATTCTCGTTTCTCAAGCGTCACCGTAATTGGTCACAGTGAAGGCTCTCTGATTGGAATGCTAGCGACCCAAAAAACTGAAGCAGATGCTTTTGTATCAATCGCCGGACCTGCCCAAACTGCATCACAAATTTTACGAGATCAACTGCAACCTAGATTGCCAGATGCATTATGGCAACAGAATGAGCAGATTCTTGCTGCTCTAGAGCAAGGTAACATAGTGACCTCTGTTCCACCAGAACTAAACATGCTCTACAGATCGAGCGTCCAACCCTACCTCATTTCCTGGTTCCGCTATACCCCTGCCCAAGAGATTAGGCGTCTCACTGTACCTGTTCTAATTGTTCAAGGAACAACTGATATCCAAGTGCCTGTCAGTGAGGCGCAAGCCCTGAAAATGGCTAAGCCGGATGCGGAGCTTAGAATTATTGAGGGGATGAATCACGTCTTAAAAGCTGTTTCATTAGACCCTGAACAGCAAAATGCTTCCTATTCTGACCCAACGCTGCCAGTTGTGCCTGAACTCGTTGAAGGGATAAGTCAATTTATTCATACCAGTGAGATGCGCCGTGAGTCTAACCAGTCGCTGCACCGGAACGTGCCAAATTGATTGATTGAGTGGCAAAGGTTATTTGCGTCCGGTGAGCTTGGTCGTTAGGCAGCGAGGGTGAAGAATAGACTTAATCGGAATCAAGAAAAGCAATCAATTCTTAAACCGATTCCAAATCTTCTTGCAGCCTATTTGTCCATTGAGATGCCGAGCACTTTATTACCGATAAGGTCTAATGAAAAGAGAGTTAGCGATAAGTTTTCTGTTCTCGTTTGTGGGCGGCGCAATGGTCTGGGTTTTATCACCATTTTTATCCGGGCAGGTCGAACCGTGGGATGCGAAAGGTTTTTATTATTCCGCAGCACTTCTTATTGTTGGTCTTATCGTTGGCCTTGCTCGGCCTAAACATGTTTGGTCGCACTATGCCGGTATTATTCTTGGTCAACTGACGTATATGCTTTGTTTTCTGCCCGGCGGTCCGTTAATTCCTGTTGGAGTCGCTATTTTAGCGGCTTACTCCACAATCGCTTTAGCAGGAGCAGCAAGTGGGGCCTGGTTTCGTCGCGTCAGCCGGGGTGCGCGGTGATTTTGCTGCCTAACAAGGCGCTGCAGCAAACCCGGCTCTCGCGCTCCGGTTGCAACCCACGCTGTCACTGTTGGCCGGGTCGCTGAGCTTGTGTCGTTATAGACCGTATGAATCTCGATGCTGGTGTGCGTACCGCAGCAGATCAAAACTTCTACACGCGCAATCAAAGGAAAAGAGATGAAAATACGCTACGGGTTTCAACAGGTCGGCGATGTCGAAGTGTTCTATCGTGAGGCTGGATCAAGCGATGCGCCAGTGATACTGCTGTTGCACGGCTTTCCGACCGCTAGCCACATGTTCCGCGACCTGATCCCTCTGCTTGCCGATCGCTTTCGGCTCGTTGCGCCAGATCTGCCTGGTTTCGGACAGACCAAGGCACCGCCACGCGGAACCTTCAACTACAGGTTCGACCGCCTTGCCGACGTGATTGAGGGCTTCGTCGATGCTTTGTCGCTCGATCAATACGTGCTCTACATTTTCGACTACGGTGCGCCAGTGGGTCTGCGTCTGGCAATGCGCCATCCTGAAAGGATATCCGCAATCGTCTCGCAGAACGGCAATGCCTATCTTGAAGGTTTTAGTGATGAATGGGGTTCGTGGGAGACCTATTGGCGCGAACCGAGCGCAGCAAACCGGGAAGCCTGCCGACCCTCGCTTGCGCCGGACACAATCCGGAATTGGCAGTATGAGACCGGAGCCGATCCAACCCTTTTGTCACCCGACGGCTACGAACTTGACATCGCATACATGGGGCGAGAAGGCACGGAGGAGATCCAGCTCGATCTGATCCTCGATTACCGCAGCAACGTCGCGCTCTATCCAGCCTTCCAATCCTACTTTCGTGAGCACCGTCCGCCGTTTCTCGCCGTCTGGGGTCGTCATGATCCGGCATTTCTGCCCGCTGGTGCTGCTGCTTATCAACGCGATCTCCCGGATGCAGAGATACATCTGCTCGATGCCGGACATTTCGCGCTGGAGACTCATGCGGAAGAGGTGGCAACGTTGATCCGCACGTTCCTCGACGAAGCGATCGGTTCCACGCTGCGTCTTGAAGGTGATTGCACAAGAATCTGACAAAACACCCTAAGAATCTGAAAGAAATCGAGCATTAGGAGTCATTGCACCCAAATTATGAAAATGGCAGGGTGGATGCTTGCCCCATCTTGAAGTCTGCTTCACGCAGTATTGTTAAGACGGTGCTCGATCGCTGCATAACAATTGTGATGCAACAGACAAAAACACATCATCAATTTACAACGGAGAAACCTCTCATGCCTTACATTACCGTTGGTCAAGAAAACTCTGCAAATATTGATATCTACTACGAAGATCTTGGGGCAGGTCAACCGATTGTACTGATTCATGGATTTCCATTGAACGGACATTCCTGGGAGAAGCAGGTTTTAGTTTTACTGAATGCAGGATATCGAGTAATTACCTACGATCGCCGAGGATTTGGCAACTCCAGTCAGCCCTCATCTGGCTATGACTACGATACCTTCGCCGCTGATTTGAATACACTCATGACCAAGCTTGACTTGCAAAATACCGTGCTGGTCGGTTTCTCAATGGGAACAGGTGAAGTCACACGTTATCTTGGCAAATACGGCTCAGAGCGGGTGAAGAAAGCCGTGCTGATGGCTCCCGTTCCACCGTTTCTGTTAAAGACAGACGACAATCCAGAGGGTGTTGATCAAAGCGTTTTCGATGGCATTATGAAAGCGATTGTTGAAGACCGTCCAGCCTACTTTTCTACATTCTTCCAGGGCTTCTTCAATGTGGACGTGTTGCTGGGCGATCGCATCAGCAATGAAGCGATCCAAGCTAGTTGGAATGTGGCAGTAGGGGCTTCTGCTAAAGGGACTTTGGACTGTGTACCCTCCTGGCTCACCGATTTCCGCGATGATCTGCCCCGCATTGATGTGCCGACTCTGATTATTCATGGAGATAGCGATCGGATTCTGCCGCTTGAGTCCACCGCAGCAAGACTTCCAAAGCTGATTAAAAACAGTCAACTTGTTGTCATTCCCGGCGGGCCGCACGCCATCAACTGGACTCATGCTGATCAGGTCAATCCCTTGTTACTGGACTTTCTTCAGCAGAAATAATCAGTGACCTGCCGGATTCCTGTCCTGTGAAAAAACGCTGTGATTCATCAGTTGAGTCAGGCTCAAATGATACACATGAATGGCACTAAGTTAAGCTGAAGGATAGGTGGCGTAAGGATTGCAGGGATGCAGGGGTGCAGAGGGGAATTTCTAAATATCTGAACGCAATGCCTAAAATTTCTTCTTTCTCCTCTGCTCCTTTGCTCCTCTGCACAAGAGCTGCCTCAACGATTTTCCCTTTTCTTAGTGCCATTCCTTCCAGGAGCAAAGTCGTCGTCAGGATATGAAATAGATGCTGCCCTTGAAAGAGTATTTCTGGAGCCAAAACTCGGCTACAAAGCAATGTGACAGGCATTGCATGCTTCAGTTTTTGTCCGCTACTGAGGATAGAGCATCGTAAATTCAAAGGAGGAAAATTATGTCTGCAACAGTAGAAACGCCACAGATATCGCGAATTGAAGTGCTGGCATCCGGTCTGGATAGTCCACGTAAGCTGAACTTTGGCCCTGATGGGGCACTTTATGTTGCCGAAGCAGGACGAGGGGGAACAGGTGCCAGTATTCCGTCTCCAACTCAACCGGGCGCGTTTGTGTTCTATGGTGCAACAGGTGCAATTACCCGAATTCAAAACGGTGTTGCAGAACGAGTCGTCACCGGACTACCATCGCTGGCATTACCCGATGGCTTAGATGTAGCTGGTGTCAATGATATTGAGTTTGATGCCTATGGAAACGCCTATGCGATCATCGGTCTTGCCGGCGATCCAGCCAATCGAGATAACATTCTACAAATTCCTGATTTTAGCCAGTTGATCGCGATCGATAACTTTGATGGTGGTGCTTCCTGGACAAGATTGAGCGATTTTGGCGCTTATGAGCAAAACAATAACCCCGATGGGCAAAACGTAGACACCAACCTCTATGACTTGCTGATTACAGACAATACCGCATACGTCATTGATGCAGGTGCCAATGCTTTGCTCAGTCAGCGAGCCTTTGGCGGCGAACCGACTCTAGAAACAGTCTTTCCGGCTCGTATCACGACCGATCCACTCACGGGTGAAGCCCTGGTGCGGCAGTCTGTTCCCACCTCTGTCACCGTTGGTCCTGATGGTGCTCTCTATGTCGGCGAGTTGACTGGGTTTCCTTTTCAAGCAGAAACAGCACAAGTTTACCGCATCAATGCTGAAGGTCAACCGGAGATCTATGCAGGCGGTTTTTCGCATATCGCCGATCTGGCGTTCGATCAGTCTGGCGGTCTGTATGTCCTGGAATATGATGCGGATGGCATCTTGAATGGAAGTGACGCAGGTGCCCTGATTTATGTGTCTCCAGATGGTAAAACTCGCACCACGCTTGCGGATGATGAGCTAATTAATCCAACGGGTTTAGAAATCGGTCCTGACGGTGACATTTACATTTCCAACAAAGGTTTTATCGCAGGACAGGGAGAGGTGCTGCGGTTGAGTTTAGAGGAGGATACAACCTGCGGTTGCACTCCGATGTATGACCCGCTGAAGGATTGCATGATGGCGATTGCGGCGGATAGTGAGCTGGCGAATACCTCCCATCCTCTGTTGGGTCATTCGTTTTCTATCGAGTTACATTCAGCAGCTTGAACACCGACAGGAGCCGCGCAATTAGTTGCACAGTGCCATCCATCCTCACTCACTAACCATCCCTGTACTTCTACAATCAGCGCTGCTGCCATAGCAGAATCTTGAGCAGGCGGAGCAATTGTCGTCGTCAGGATGTGAAATAGATGCTGCCCTTGAAAGAGTATTTCTGAAGTCAAAACTGGTGCTACAAAGCAATGCGACAGGCATTTTTGCTTCAATTTTTGTCTAAGTCTTAACAAAACCGAACATTTGCAGGAGGTCTAATGTTTATCGATTACCTTACACTCATGCTGATTAATCTATCGGCTGGACTCGCTCTGTTAGCTGCCTATGTGTATTTTGGTCTTGGTAGTTCAAATCAGAAACGCTGGATTCCTGGTTTTGGTGTAGTCGGCGCGATCGCTTTAGTAACTGGCTTACACATGACTTTTACCTGGCCCATTATTGGTAGTTTCAATGTTGCCTTTGGTGAAACAACTGTTCTGTTTGGCATTTTGTTTGTAGGAACTTCCCTAACTCTGGCAATGGGTTGGGAGTTATTTACCCTAGGCATTTATGGATTCTTTGCAGGACTTGTATCGCTTCTAATTGGCTTTCGCATCATAAACCTGGGAATAACACAGATTCCTTTGCTAACAGGAATTGGGTTTATTTTAGTTGGCTTAGGAGGAATTTTTTCTGTACCAACCCTCTCTCTCAAATCAACCCGGCTCTTGCGAACTATTGGAGCAATTGTGTTAAGTGTGGCAGCTCTCATCTTTGCCTATATTGGATTCACCGCTTACTGGGCGCATCTTGCGGACTTCTCGAAGTGGACGCCCCTGCCAAGATAGTCGCCGTAAAACAACCATCATTAATCACGTAACTAAAAAGGAGTTCGATCATGCAAAAAATTGCACTTGACACTATCACTGAAGCCGTCATTAATCATGGTGATCGTGGCAAATCTCACCCGCGACTGTATGAAATTTACACGAGCTTGGTTCGACATTTGCATGACTTTGTGCGTGAGGTGAAGCTGACTGAATCAGAGTTGCAGCAGGGACGTAATTTTCTCAACCGGGTCAGTCATCACACTCAGGAGATTCCCGCTGGAGAAATGCATATGTTAACAGATCTACTCGGAATCTCAGAGTTGGTAGAATTGCTGAAGGATGCTCATCGCGGTACAGAAAGCAATTTAGAAGGACCCTTGTATGTGCCGAATGCACCAGAACGGCAGATGGGCGATCGCTTGGGTATTGATACAGAAGGAGATTCGCTTTTCCTGTCAGGCAGGGTTTTAGATGTGAACGGTCAACCGATCGCCAATGCTCTGATTGATGTTTGGCAATCCAATTCCCAAGGATTATATGACATCCAAGATCCATCTCAGCCGTTGGGGAACTTTCGGGGACGTTTCAAAACGAACAAGAGTGGAACGTATAGGTTTGAAACCGTGGTGCCACTAGCTTACAACGTGCCAACTAGCGGTCCAGCTGGCGAGTTACTGCGACGGCTAGGACGGCATCCTTGGCGGGCGGCTCACATCCATTTCAAAGTCAGTGCCCCAGAGTACACTCCGCTGACAACACAAATTTTTATTGCTGGCGACCCTCACCTGGATTCAGATACAACCTTTGCAGTGCGATCGGCGATCGTTCAATTGCAAAAGCACGAAGCACTAGACAAACTCAAGGCACACTATCAAAGTAAACCGTTTTACACGACTGAGTTTGATTTTGTGTTGAAACCCGCTACTCTCTAGCGGAGAATCATCAAGCAATGGTTGCACATTATGTCTACACCATCAATCCAGAACAATCTGCTAATTGGCATTTGGAAGTTAATTTCTGCAACCGCCATTTACGCTGATGGAACGGTGACTCCAGACGTGTATGGAACTCATCCGGTTGGCTACATCACTTACACATCAGATGGTCACATGATGGTGATGTTTTCTAGGAGCGATCGCTCAGCGCTGAGTCAGGAGGTCAGATCACCGCTGACTCCCCAGATGCAATCTTTACCCGTGGAAGAGCTTGCTCAAGCATTTACAACATTCAATGCTTACGCTGGAACTTATACGTTGAGTGGCAATACAGTAACTCACCAGATCAAAATTGCATCAATTCCTAATCGGGTCGGTACAACGTTAGTTCGCACCTTTACTCTTAATGAGAGCCGACTAACGCTCGTGACGCCGCCAGTCTTGAGTGATGGTGTTGAAGCGGTTTTTGAGCTGCTGTGGGAACGCATTATAGCAAGGGGAGTTCGTTGTCGATAACGAAGTAGAGGCAAGTACGATCACTTTTCACTCACTGAAAACGTCGCTATCCTCGGTTATCTCGACGGACGAAACTGGCTCACTGGCGAACGATCGATTGCCGCTCCCTACCTGTTCGTCATTCTCCGCTGGGCGATCAACACTCAGGCTGGTTGTCATTCCCGGCGGGCCGCACGCCATCAACTGGACTCACGCTGATCAGATCAATCCCCTGTTGCTGGACTTTCTTCAGCAGGAATAATCAGTGATCTGCTGCATTTCTGGCTTGCGAAAAAACTCTGTAATTCACCCCGTTGAGTCAGTGTTAGGTTCGCCAAGTTGCAATTAAGTTGCAACTTATCTTGGTAATCTTGAGTGGTCTCAACCTCAGCTTTTCAGGTAGATAGACATAGGTTGAGTTTCAGGTCTTTCCACTAACACCCAAATTATTTAGCAATGTTAACTAGAAGGCAATTGATAATGGTAGGTGCGGGGTGTGGAGCGGCATTTCTCGTTCCTGCAATACTCAAAGCAAAGAGAACTCATGCAGCCTCACCACAGATCACGAAATTTACTGAACCTCTGCCCACGCTGTACGCGGGTTCGTCACCCAGTAGTTTGGCGATCACACCCGGTTTACACTCGTTCCATAGCAGTCTAGGGGCTGGAACCACTTGGGGCTATGGAGGGCTGCCAATCCTTGGACCGACTATTGAGGTTATGAGGGGCACTCCGCTTCAAATCACGGCGGTCAACAACCTCGGCCCCCACCCACTAGCAGCAGCGATCGATCCGAACTTGCACGGTGCGCTGGCATCTGACGCGACTAGCCCACGGGTGTCGGTACACCTGCATGGCAGCAATACTGAACCAAAAAGCGACGGTTACCCAACCGACACATTCACACCAGGACAGTCCTACACATACAACTTCAACAACAATCAGGAAGCGGCAACACTGTGGTATCACGACCATGCGCTTGGCATCACCAGACAGAACGTGACGGCTGGACTTGCCGGACTCTACCTGCTTAGGGATATTGACGATCCCGTGGGTGGCAATGGACCCCTTGGTATTCCCGCTGGGGCACCCTATGAGATACCGCTGGTGATACAAGACCGAATGCTCAATCCCGATGGTTCGCTGTTCTATCCGCCAGCTCCTTGGCAAGCAGAGGTTCTCGGTGATGTCGCTACCGTCAACGGTAAGGCGTGGCCAAACCTGAATGTGGATCGCACGGTGTACCGATTCCGAATCGTCAACGGCTCAGGCTCCCGAACCTACAACCTCAAGCTGTCGTCGCAGCAGCCCATTATTCAAATCGGCACCGATGGAGGATTTCTCAATGCTCCGGTGCAGCTATCGAGACTACTACTCTCTCCTGGCGAGCGAGCTGATGTGCTGATCGATTTTTCTGGCAGTTTACCGGGAGAAAAGATCGTCTTGCAAAATGAGGCGAGTGCACCCTATCCGTACGGCAGAATCAACCTCATATTGGGTAATGCCGTACTGCCCGAAATCATGCAGTTCACGGTGAATGCGGGAGCTGCTGCTCCTAGGGCGATTCCCAAAACACTGCGAGTTTACAAACCTCTCATCAAGCCTATTGCTACTCCGCCAGTGCGGCAGCGCTATCTAACGTTGGTAGAGATTCCGGGTCCAACCGGAGCGCCGCTCGTGCTGCTGCTCAACTACGTCTACTGGGATGAGGCGGAAAACTACCCGGAACTGATGGAGCAACCGAAGGTGGACACTGTGGAGCAATGGAACATCATTAACCTCCAACCAGTCGCCCATCCAGTACACCTACATTTGATTCTATTCCAGATCCTCAACCGACAAAAAATCAATGCAACTCAATACCTGAAGGCATACCTTGCTACTGGCTCTCGCCAGGTACGCACGCATCACGAACCACTCGGTGGCCCGACGGTACCAGCTAGCTACCCGCCCCCCGACCCCACCCCCTTTGCAATTGGTCCAGCGAGACCACCAGCGCCGAATGAAGTTGGGTGGAAGGATACAGTACTAGTCAATCCAGGCGAGGTTACCCGCCTCATCGTCCCGTTTGGTGCTAAAGCGGCGGAGAACCTACCCTTCAGTAACTCGTTCACCGGGCGTTTCGTGTGGCACTGCCATATGATCGACCACGAGGACAACGAGATGATGCTGCCCTTCGAGGTAATACCGTAGCCCCTACCAGAAGCAAGCCAGCACAGCGTATGACCAGCGCGTGCAGGTAGGCAGAACAGGGCTTATCCAAGTGCATTTAGTTTGCCGAGGTAATTCTCATGAAAAGATTTTTCCTTTTATCTATTAGTACTGCTTGTTCAATATCACTCAGTTGTCTCGCTAAAGCTCAACCTAGTTTTGCGGTAGCCGAGAGTGAATCTAATAACTCTTTCGCTACTAGAGAATTTCTACCATCTGATACTAGTACTGTTGATGGACAACTGAGCAGTGAAGACCTTGACTTTTTCACCTTTTCAGGACTTGATGCTGGAAGTTTATTTACGGCAGAGATAACGTCAGACGCATTCAATCCACTTCTAGGGTTACTCGATGATTCTGGTAGTATCCTAGCGATCAACGATGACAAAGCTGACGATAGTGTTCTATCCCTAATAACTGGGACAGTACCAACAAATGGCAATCTGAATTTGGCAGTGTCGGGCTTAAAGGACAATAGTCTTACAGGTGACCACTTTGAATCGGGTTCCTATTCACTGTCATTGAATACATTTACGTTGCCCGAACCCTCGATTAACCCAACACTCATCAACGGTGGCTTTGAGACAAATGATTTTACTGGATGGACAACACTAGGCTCTACTAGTATTGAGACCGCAGCTTTTGGCAGTTCCCCCACTGAGGGAACGTTTGAGGCTTTATTGTCAACTGCCAATATCACATTTGCTGACTCAATTCTAGAAGCATTTCTAGGCTTAGAAGCTGGAAGCTTAAATAATCTTGGCAATGGAATTTCCGCCCAAGGTTCCGCTATTCGACAAACCTTTATGGCGGAAGCGGGAGACATTTTAACTTTCGATTGGAATTTTCTCACCAATGAGGTATTGGTCCCCCCATTTAACGATTTTTCTTTTGTCTCAATTAGTTCTGTATCAGAACTAGCGGACATAACATTCCCATCAACTGTAATTTCACAAACGACACAATTTTTCCAAGAAACTGACTTTCAAACAGTTTCCTTCACGATACCAACCACTGGAACATATACTTTGGGACTTGGAGTTACTGATACGGTAGATAACTCTATTGATTCTGGCTTATTGATTGATAATGTTAAACTCCACTCCGTCCCCGAACCAACTTCTGTATTAAGTGTATTGGGATTTGGTGCTTTAGGTGCAGGTTCAGTCCTGAAACGTAAGCAACGACAAAAAGCAGGTCAGGTCAAAAGTAGTCGGTGAAAGAGGACACGGAGACATAGAGAATCATCTTTGTCTCCCTCGTTTTATTCGTCTCCCTAGTGCAAGAAGGCAGAAATAAAATTCTATAAAAAATATCTTTATTAACGGCTTTTGTTGTCATGCGGAAATTTTTTCATTTTACATCCGTTCTTGCGCCTATTTTAATTTTGTGCATAGCTGAGGCTGCTTTTAGCCAATCAACACCTGTAGATTTTAAATATCCAGTAGTACCAAACTCAGACATGGACACTCCATTTTGCTATATGCAGACAGCAGGGGGTAGGACTTTAAACCTAGAGGATTTATGTAGACCACAGCTTAAAGAACTGGTTTTATCATGCCCTACTATTACCGCTCCAGAGGTAAGAGATAGAATTTATCAGTACTGCGGTAATGATGATAACTGTTTGGCTAGCGCTGGGTGTAATCAGCCACAAACAAACTAATTGAACCCAGACTAAATCCTTTGGGTTACTTTGTTGAGGGGTAAAGGGTAGAGAAGAGAGTAGAGGGCGATCAGTGTACGATTTAGCAATTGCTCTCATCAATGGCATGAAAGCCGCGCCCCTAATTTCAGATTTCACATCAGCCTCAATCATTCTGTTCACCGTTGTCTTCTACCAGAGATACCAAAAAACTATGAACTGCGAACATCTCAACAATCTAACTGTGGAAAACCTGATTTCTAAAGCAGCCTATCCCATATTTCGTTGTGAAGAGTGCATTAAAATAAATAGCCGCTGGGTACACCTCCGGATTTGCCAAACCTGTGGCAAAATGCTGTGCTGCGATTCTTCTAACCATCAACATGCTCGTCGTCATTATGAAGCAACCAATCATGCAGTGGTTAGTTCGGCTGAATTGGGGGAGCAGTGGTTATGGTGTTTTGCAGATGAACAGGGAAAAGACTATTGATAGCAATTCTGATTTCATCTAGATTTCCTTCTCATTCGTTCAACATGTTCTCCTCATGTGGGTGATTTTCATGGCTGTTTCTAATCAAAGTACTTCCCTTGACATCGTTTGGCCCAGTTTGCCCTTAGCAGCTTGGCAGGATACCTATGCAACTCTCCATCTATGGACGCAAGTCATCGGTAAAATCCGGTTGGCACTGGCACCTAAACTTAATCACTGGTGGCAATCTACTCTTTATGTCACACCGCGTGGGCTAACAACTGCTTCAATCCCTTGCGGAACTCGTAACTTTCAAATTAGCTTTGATTTTCTCGACCATCAATTACAAATCGACACTAGCGACGGTATCGCTAAAAGAATTGCACTGTCTCCTCGCTCTGTTGCAGATTTTTACCAAATGGTGCTAACTACATTGAGCAACATCGGCATCGAAGTCCGAATCTGGACGATGCCGCAAGAAGTGTCAGAACCAATCCCGTTCGATCAGGACTATCAACACGCAGCTTATGATCCGGAATATGCACAACGGTTCTGGCGAATTCTTGTGCAAGTCGATCGGGTCATGACCTTATTCCGTTCTCAGTTTATTGGTAAATCCAGCCCTGTACATTTTTTTTGGGGCAGCTTTGATCTTGCTGTGACTCGTTTCTCTGGTCGTCGTGCGCCAGAACACCCAGGGGGAGTTCCGAATATGGCAGATTGGGTCACACGAGAAGCCTATTCACACGAAGTCAGTAGCTGTGGTTTTTGGCCAGGGGGTGGGTCAATTGTGGAGCCTGTTTTTTACGCTTATGCTTACCCTACGCCGGAAGGGTTTCGAGATTACCCGATCCAACCCACAGAAGCTTTTTACAGCTCACAGATGCAAGAATTTATCCTACCCTATGAAGCCGTGAGACAAACTGACGATCCAGATGCAATGCTCCTTGCTTTTTTCCAAAGCACCTATGAAGCAGCAGCCAATTTAGGACATTGGGATCGAGTAGCCCTGGAGCGTTCCCCAACCGTGTAAGGCTAACAAATTGCAAATTGCTGAAGCGGATGGACTAGCGACCTTGATACAAAGTTTGAGGCGATCTGCTGCCACTTAGAGATACTGAATGGATAGTGGATAACCGGACAACCAATTTGCAAACGGCAGTTATACAACGCGGTAAGCAAACAAGGAGCATATCCAAAAATGGTTAAAGGTAGGTTAGAAGCATTCAGTGATGGGGTAATTGCTATTATTATCACCATTATGGTGCTGGAGTTAAAAATACCTCATGAGTCAGATTTAGCTGCACTACGTCTGCTGATTCCAACCTTTCTAAGCTATGTGTTGAGTTTCGTGCATGTTGGTATCTACTGGAACAATCACCATCACCTGTTTCAGGCAGTCCGACAAGTGAATGGTTCAACTTTGTGGGCAAACCTACATTTGTTGTTCTGGTTATCATTATTTCCCTTTGTCACCGCATGGATGGGTGAAAATCACTTTGCTGCGTTGCCTGTGGCGCTTTATGGTGTGGTTTTATTGTTGGCTGCGATCGCCTACTTCACTCTGACCCGCACACTTATTTTTCACCACGGTCAAGATTCCACACTTGCGAACGCTCTTGGTCGGGATTCTAAAGGCAAGTTATCGGTATTGATTTATGCAGTTACAATTCCACTTGCTTTTGCAGCCTCTTGGCTTTCATGTGCATTATACGTTCTGGTTGCAGTCCTATGGCTCATTCCCGATCGCCGGATCGAAAAGACGTTGAACGCATAAAACTATAGCCCTCTACACACAAGGATATGACTATGCGTAGACTCGTAAGTTCACCAGATGCCGTTGGCAACCTCACCTTTCAAGACACTGAAGTTCCTGCTCCGAAGGCTAACGAGTGCTTGATTCGCGTCAAGGCATTTTCGATGAATCGGGGCGAACTTAAGCGATCGCAAAATGATCCACTCGGCACTCCAATTGGCTGGGATATCGTTGGCGTTGTTGAACAAACAGCACAGGACGGTAGTGGCCCACCCACAGGGACAAAAATTGTTGCCCTCTCCATCCGCTCTGAGGGCTGGGCAGAATATGTAGCAATTCCGACTCGCTTTCTGGCTGTCATTCCTCAGGGCGTATCAGATACTGATGCCGCCACACTGCCCGTCGCGGGGTTAACAGCACTGTATGCAGTGGAAAAGGGATCTCGTTTACCAGGAAGTCGGGTGCTGATCACAGGGGCAACAGGGGGAGTGGGACTCTTCGCCATGCAGCTTGCTCAGATGATGGGAGCTAACGTCGTTGCCCAAATTCGTCAGCCAGCGCAAAAAGCATTTGTGCGAGATTACGGCGCAGATGAAGTGGTGCTAACCGAAACTGGGCAAGAAGCCAAGCAGTTCGCGCCTTATAGACTGATCGTTGATGGAGTAGGAGGTGAGTTGGTCGGGACGCTAACTGCGTTTTTGGCTAAAGGAGGCACCTGCGTTTGTTATGGCAGTAGCAGCGGCAATGAGATGAAGCTGTCCCTACCAGACTTCTATTTCGAGAATGGAGGGCAGCGAACGCTTTACGGGTTCACGCTGTATACCGAAGTAGAGATGGAAAGTGCTAGTTCTGGGCTGGCTCGTCTGCTGAGGTTAGTTGAGCAGGGGCGGCTCAAAACACACATCGATCGAGCAGTTTCATGGCGTGAAGCAGGCGTAACAGCGGCTGATTTGATCGGGCGCAGATTTTCAGGTAAGGCTGTGCTGCATGTGGACTAATTGTTGTTCATCGGCTGAGTTATGTCAGCCACACAGGAATAGATTATCGCTGAGCTTTATTTGCAAAAAATGAAATGATTTACTTTGTTTACTTTCCTGTATCTGGCGCTGGCAGTTTGTCTGACGGAGATCGCGCTTGGATACCCAAACCTGCCTTCGGGTCTTCAAACAAGCTTGTTCATTAGTGCAGGAGCGTTCTACATCGCTTGTATTCTCAGTACCTTTCCCGTTTGGCGTGAGACAGCGATTCGCTTCTATCGCAGGCGGAATTCAGCGGTAATTCTACCCTGGTTGGTGATTAGATTCAATATTGTTTGAATGCTCTGGGAAGTTCAGAGTCAGAACTGGGCAATAGAAGCCATTTTACAAGCGTTTTCGCGGCTAATAGTTGCCTTACTGTTTGCAGAAATCATTGTGATTACACAACAAGTGAATTCTGAACATTAGGGTCTAAATCAGATGATGCCGAAACAAACTCATTTCAGCAACGCGAGATAGAGTCAAACGCATTACATGAGAAACACCATGAATAAGCCCAGGTTTTTTGTTACCCCTGGTTATGGCGAATACATGCTGAGTGAATTGCATTACTCGCAAGCGGTAAAAATTGGCGATCGCGTGGAGATATCAGGTCAAGGCGGCTGGGATGACAATCTGCAAATTCCCGAACCACTGGAGGACGAGATTGCTCAGGCGTTTCGGAACATAGAGCGAACCTTGGCGACTGCCGGGGCGGGTTGGGAGCATGTTGTCCATGTCAATTCTTACCATGTTGGCGGGTTTCCCCCAGAGGTTAACGAGGTGATGGTCAAGCTATATCGCCATTACATGCCCAACCATGCCCCAATTTGGACACAGGTAGGAGTCGCGGCGCTTGGACTGCCAACGATGCGGATTGAAATCCGCGTGACTGCAATTGTTCCGTGAGATTCGCATTAGTGGCAGCACTGCTCCACACCGATCGAAGTAAGCAGATGAAGTAATAACTCCGACACGAAATTGATGCTAACTAGAACTGATCCATCAGGAGGACAATCATGAAACCTCAACTCATTTTCGCAGTACTAACGATCG
>NZ_JCACKQ010000084.1:0-17965 GCF_059505465.1 Symplocastrum torsivum
CCAAGACCCTTCACAGCCTGTAAGCCAAGACTCTTCACAGCCTGTAAGCCAAGACTCTTCACAGCCTGTAAGCCAAGACTCTTCACAGCCTGTAAGCCAAGACCCTTCACAGCCTTCAGATTCACCTGGATTCTACGATCCTTGCGCTCATGGAAACCAGTGTAGAAATGATCCTCCAACAATTGAAAAACAACTAGAAAAGGTAGGTGACAAACTAAATCCAAGCAATCCCGACTCCGCACCAAGAGAGCTAGGACGCAAACTCGACCCAACAAGTTGGTAGAAAATCTATGTTAGGTCTTGATCTTTATCAATAATGTTACGCCTGAAGAAATCCAAAAAATACAGATTTTCTAAATCTCCTTGAATTAGAGGATTTAGAAAGTCTGGTTCCCAAAAGTTGGTGGACTATGGAGACAAGATCTCTTTATTTGCATAATTCCTGAACCAATTTAAGCAAAATCACTAACTTTTAATCTGCTGAGACTTCAACGCTTCACCATCCAAGTACTGCTCATTGACTAGGCTCAGAATCTTTGTAATCTTCTCAGATCCATGACGCTTGTTGTAGTAAGTCTCAGCCTTGCTTGGGTCTTTAGAATTCTGCATTTCATACTTGCTATTGTGGCTAATCACCTCATCAGCATGAGCTTTTATCCAGTCCCCAACTATCAAACCATTGACCCCTGAAAGCTCTCTTAAAGCTTGGTTAGTGATTGCCAAGCGGTCATCTTCCCCAGTTGCTACCGTGTTGTTGTAGAGGCAGATAGCCTCATAGCTCCGTCTAATCTTCTCTTCAGAAGCTCCCTTGACCTTGGTTAACCACAAATCAGCATTAGACATTCCAGCCCAGTCAATCACCTCTTGTTCTTTGACAGGTGCCTGAGTTGTCGGCTTACTCTGACTGGCTTGCTGAGTCGTTGGAAAATTTGACAGCGCTTGCTCTATCTTCTGTGTAACCATCCGCTCGATCATTGCTTCCAGTTCGGTCTTGCTAACTGTGACCTGCTGATTTTGAACCTGTAACATTTCCTCTTTCTCCTTCTGTAACTGGTTAATTTGTGTCTTGGCTTCTAATAATTGCTTTGCTAACTCAGCAATCTTCTCTTGAGACTCGATTAGACGAGTAACAACACTTTGCTGATTGGGAAGCTCCCAGTCTTGCTGTAATTTTTTGAGAGGCTCCAAGTCGAACTCATTGATTCTGATTGAGGTAGTTTTCTCCTTCTCTGGAGCCGTGGGAAATAAAACGGGCTTAGTGGTGAAATAGTCGGCATAGCCTAAGCTTGTTGCTATGTTCTGTAACTCTTTGTCCGTGGGATTCTCTTTGACGAAGTGACCCAATAGACGGGCATAATGCAGCATCTTGGAACCTACGGAGCGACCGCAATCTCTCTCAGTTGCCAGCGCTCCGTAGGCGGCTCTTAGCGCTTTGCAGTTGTCTTGTTCTTCCTCGTAACGAAAAGCCAGAACGGGTTCTTTCTCACCTTTATCGCCAAAATACTCACGAACTACTCGATTCAATGAACCATTGCGACGACTATCAATTGATTGATTCTGAGCCGCTAAATCGTTGGGGAAGTCGTTAGCGACTTCTCTAAGTAAGACTCTTGTACTGCCTTCTCTACGCAAGCGATAAAGGCACTTGATGATGTACTCACCAGGGTAAAGCGTTGCGATCGGGAATACTGGCTTGTCACCTCTCTTCTTACCTTGACCCTCAAACTGAACCTGATAGGCTTGCCCCTCAATCGGGGCAAACTTGGCACGGGCGATTATCTCATGGGGTCTTCTACCAGTTGCGGCAATGATGCCAACGGCTAACTTATGGGGGTCAGCACTTTCGAGTAATTGTCCTGTGACTTCTAGGTATGCCTCTGGGTCTATCTCCTGATCATTGCCTAAACGACCGATGACCCGTGTTGTTTCGTTGCGTTGCTTCCAGTGGTCACGATCTAAGCCACACATCAGCACAGCATAGTGCTTTAGTTCTTGACCTTTGACGTTACCATTCTCATCATGTTTGGCGATCGCTTCTGCGTTCAAGCCTTGCTCTAATTTGATGCTCTTAAATTTCTTGTAGAAGCCATAGCGACTTAGTACCGTTCCTAAAGACTTTTGGCTGTAACTGGTGTTTGTGTTTACCCACTCATTGAAGCGATCGCAGTAGGGCTTAATTTCTTCCAAGCTCTTAAGGTCTTTGGTTGCCTCAAATAGCTGGTCTATTTGCTTCTGTAGTGCTTTAGACATTTGTGGTTAGTTCCTTTTTGTAACCTGTTATCAGTCTAGCTAACTGGTTAGGGAGTGTCAATAACTTGTTAGAGTTTTCTGTAACTTGTTATTCGCTAGGATAAAAGGGCAAACCAGACACATTCCATAAGAAAACCCCTAAACTTTGCGGTAGTTAGGGGTTTTCGAGTATTAAAAGAAGTAAATATCTAGAATTTGGTCAACTTCCTATACAACGAAGTTGAAATCAAGTCCTAAGAGGATTTCCGAACCTGATCTATCTTGTGCAACGGCAATCAAATCACCTTGGTAGTAAATTCCTGTGTCTAGGGCATCACTTCCAAACCAATTAAAAGTTCCCAGAGAGTAGTCACTTATACCGCCATGTGCTTCAAATTTATCGCTCTCTAAGTAGTTAAAATCTGTGATCAGAGCATAGCCATCCGCTCCGTAGAGACCTCCATACAAGTAGTAGGCATCACCATAACTTCCAATCTTAAAGGTATCTGCACCACCACCACCCGTTAAAGTGTCATACTCATTGCTCGAACCATAACCATATCCATTGAGAACATCATTGCCTTCACCACCCGATAAAGAATCACTGCCTTCATCACCCCATAAAAAGTTATCAGAACTATTTCCTGTCATAGTATTGTCAAGATTATTACCGTTGGCACCATAGGCATTACCAATCAGCGTAATGTTCTCAACATTGGCATCTAGACCCGAAAAGTTGGCTGATGTGAAGACTGTATCAATTCCTTCGTTGGCGTTCTCGTACACACCGTCAACGTAAAATTCCTCTTGAGCGTCAACATAGTAAATATCGTCGCCTGCACCACCATACATTTGATCACCTCCTGGGTAATCATTTGTACCGCCATCTAAAATGTCGTTACCTATTCCGCCATACAGATAATCGTTGCCATACTCGCCAAGTAGATAATCATCACCATCTCCGCCATACAGCTCATCGTTGCCGTTCCAACCAGCCAACTCGTCATTCCCGTTGCCGCCATAAAGTATGTCGGCACCATTTCCAGCCCACAGTGTGTCATGACCCTCCTCACCATATAAGATGTCATTTCCTCCCCAACCAACGAGAAAATCATTCCCATCCCATCCGTAAACAACGTCATCTCCCTCATCAGCGAAAATGTAATCGTCTGAAGGATCTAGTGGATCGATGGTTTCGCTTGCGGGTGTTCCGGAATAAGTACCCATATCATTCTCCTTGTTAATTTTGCTGAGTTCTACATTTGGGCTGAGGGTTAAACTTCTTTGTCTTTCCTCTATCTATCACTCAGCTCAAAAAGCCTCTTTTATGCATGACTTAGGCAAATTTCACTTTTACGATCTAGCCTTTAACCAAAGCCCTTGCTTGATTTCCCCTCTGTCACTGTTATGACTTGAGCCTTTGTAATCGCTTACTGTATGTCATTGTTCATATTCAATATCCAGTGTTTAGATGTCTCAAATTTGGTCAATCTTCAGTTACCTTTGAGCCGTTGCTTCACTGACGCTGGCAGCGGCAAGAGTAAGCCATCAAGTAATAGATGATTTAAGGCTGATAGCTCGACTCCGAGAAAGAACGCGATCGCCTTTTGCCAACCGATAGCCCACTCAACTTGCTGCAAGCCTGGAAAGATGACCCACAACGGCAAGAGCAAAGCGGCAAGATATAGCAACCGGATAGTTGAGCCGACGATAACGCCGTGAGATAGCCAATGTCGATGGCAGGGGATGAGCTTCTGATAGGGAATCCAGATCCACCTCAACCAACCCCAACGTTTATAAGGCTTGCTCACTAAATCCAGATCTGGACTGAGATAAAGACCTGCTACCATATGAGCCGCCGCTGCCACTATTCCCAGTTCGAGGGAGTGAGAAACACCAATGATTCCAATGATGGGAGTAGTGAAGAGGATTGAGCGATCGTGATTTTTACCGCTTGCCATTACCCTCCCATCTCCTTGATTCTCGATTCAAGGTTTTTATACTCTTCATGGTTTGTCGTCTTCAAATTTAATCCCATCTGAAAGAGTCTTATCTTAAGCAGTGTTAGATTCGTTTTTAGTTGTGCCTCACTAATTACTTTTTCGTTCTCAGCAAGCTTTTTGTTTAGGTCATTCATTGTCACCTCAGATTAATAGTTATTCGCCTTCTGTATAGCGCTTGCCACAGTCTTTACAGTGGTATCTTTGCCGTCCTTGATACTTGCCATCTTTCTTGCGATTGGTGCTATTGCAGCCCGGACACCCAGACCCTACATACCCGGATTGCGGCTCTATTGCGGCTCCACTGGGGTTACGTGTTTTCAATGGTTCTAGCGTCTTATCTGGGCTGTCTGGAGCTACTGACACCACGGCTGGCGCTAGCTCTTGCTGTTGTTGGAGCTGGTCAAGAGTATAGGTTCCGAAGGCTGGTAGCTCGATGAAATAGGGCTTTTTATTAGGTTCAATAACCAAGGCAAAGCGGTAGGCTTGAGGGTCAGTTTTTTCTAACCCTAGCTCATCATTTTTGAGTTTACAGAACTCGGTGATTCTATCAGCAGTTTGCTTTAACTTGGACTGCTCATCATGGGTAAAACGATTAGAGTTTGTAATCGCATCGTAAGCATTTGCCCCAATGTGGACATTGACCGCGCTATTCCAATCACTTCTATCCATCCCTGGATATTCTGAAACATTGGCATTCTGACCAATAAAGATAGCGCCTAAGTTTTGGTGCGAGGCTTGCTTAATGATGAAGTTGACGTTTCCACCAATGACCGCTTTTTTCCCTTTGGTATGAGACATTGTTGAGTCCACTTCATCAAAGACTGATAGCTCAAAAGTGTCTCTAGATTCATCCCCATTGGCTCTAGCGTCCACCCGCTTAGCTAGTGATTCAATGCCTTTCTCAGAGTCCTTGTGAGACGTTCCGACAGTGGGGAGTGTCCAGTAGTTCTTAACTGAATCATGCTGTGGATTGTAGAGTTTGGGAACACCGGAACGATGCTTCAGGATGACTACAGCCAAATTTTCAGCAGTTGGACTCTTGCCGCTCTCACTTCCTCCAGTGAGCCGAACTCTTGACCAACCTTTGACGGTCTGCTCAAACTGACTTGCTGGAATCCATAGGCGATCGATGTCCTTGCTGTCTGCTTTGGGCTTTTTTGATAGGGCAACGCTAACGCTCACTAGACCGCTCTCAGGATCTAGCTTGAACTGGGGAGAGTTCAGTGTGTGTGATAAGGCTTGCAGACGGTCTGAATGCTCGTTCAACTCATCCACCATGATCAGCCGTTGGTTGCGATCAGTGAAAAACCAGAGGGTTGCCTCATATCCTTGGTAATCACTTCCAGCCCTATCCAGGATGACTCCTAGCGCTTCAAAGTAGCGAGTGAAGATATTGCTTACCTTCATATCCTGCCTAGTCGCTGGACGGTATTCTAGAGGCTTGCTGAGTCGGCTTACTTTCTCCTCTAGTTCCTTGACCTTCATCCGAAGCCTAAGAAAAAACTCTTCATCTTGAGTAACTTGGCTCTCCATGCCCTCAGCGATCGCCAGCGTTGATTGAAAGCGATTGTTCAAGTCAAGCCTGAATTCTTGGAGCATTGCCTCATACTTGGCAACCAATCCTTGAACTTTGTCACGAGGGACTAGATCGGATTCTCGCCACTCCTCAAGAATTTCGCTTACCTCTTGTAGCTCTAACTGAGTTTCTTGGTTGCTGAGTTTGGCGATTGCCTGGATTGCTTTGGTCTTGACGTTGGTCAAGTCATCATTGACGCAGTAGTAGAGACTTAGCAGATCACCTAAGCTATTCCACTTTCTAGGAGTTTCGGCAAGCTTCACTCCATAGTCACTAAGCAGGTCTTGAGCTTCACTCAACAACGCATCTAGGCGATCGGTTAGCTTTGGGTATTGCTCACGCTTAGTAGTAGCCAGTGACGTGATTTTGATATCCCACTCGCCTAACGCTTCCTCTACAGCAGTTCTCGCCAAGTCAATGAGACGGTCTAACTCACCCGTTACCCGCTCTATGTGTTGCCGCAGTTGTTGATTCTGACTCGTTAGCGCCTCAGCATGATTTTGGACTCTAGACAGTTCTAATGTGTGAGATTCCTTGTCTGATTCAAGACTTTTTACGTTAGAGCGTAAGCCGTTAACAGTTACTTTCAGGTTATTAGCGGCGGCTGTCTGGGTAAGAATTTCATCTTCTTTTGCTGACACTTCAGCCCGATGCTGAGTTGTCATTGCGTCGATTTGTTCGTTGACTATTTGGAGATGCTTCTTTTTCGTGACTACTGACGCAGTGAACGCTCCCAGTCCGCTTCCAATTCCGATATATCCCACACCTTGAACTGGCGTAAGTAGTAACAATCCACTAACCAGCACTCCACCCAAACTGAGAACACCGATAAAGTCTGTAGCGCTATTAAATCTATCTTCTAGTGACATTGGCTTTTCTCCTGAAAGGAATCCCCTAGACCAAGCCAGGGGATTGTTAACAAACGTGGTTTAGTTCAGGTCTTCTAACTCTTGCCGGAAGTTTTGGGAGAGCTGTAGCAGCTTAGGCTCTAACGCTTCCTTGGCTTTTGTTGCTTCAATCTTCAGACTGCTGATTTGAGACTGCTTAAGGCTTTTTCGTGCTGCCCATTCGTCATCAATCAAGGGCGTAATGCTTTGCATCCCTGCTAAGGTTTTTTGCCCTTGCACTAACCGCTCTTGCGCTTGGTCGAAGCGATTAATTGCAATGTCTCGGTTAACTTCTGCTGTCTGATAGCCGATGTACTTGCTTTCGTTGTTTACGCCAGTCGTCGCGTAATCAATCGCCAGTCCTTCAAGCTTCAGGTACTCATTGCCAGCTCGGACAACATCCTGATTTAAGCCAATGTTCGCGCTAACAACTTTGATAGTTTGGCGCTTCTCTTCGATGCTGGTAATCATCTCATCAGCTTGTTCCTTCGTCGTTCTGGGCAGTGAGGAAGAATCACTGAAGAGGTCTGATGCAAAATAGCTATTCACATCAAAACTTGGGAGGCTCAAGCCGTGGTTAACTTGGGAGATTCCCGTGTAAGACTGAGATTGTTTTGGTGTGGTGGACGTTGCTCCGTTGGACGCTACAGCGGTTGATGAGCCGTTAGAAGGGGCAACCAATGACGCGGCAATTGCTAAAGGATCTAGTTTGTCTTTGGGTGCTGAGTCAGTCTTAGGTTTTCTCGTTTTGCGCTCGGATGCTGGGGTAGTATTCCTTGGTTTCCCGCCTAATGGACGGCTTTTGTGGATGAGCTTTCTAGGTGGCATGGGAGTATTTCTCCTACAGGTTATTAGCCAGCCGTAATCTAATCAACGGCTGGCAGTACGTGACGTTATTTAGTCGGAGTAGCTGTCTATGTCTTGGAGGATTGCGGCGGCTTCTCCCACAGCGGTAACGGCATCAGCGAGACTGGTTGCCAGTTGTGGCACTCGCGAATATCCTTGAGCAGTTGAGAGGGCAGATTCAAGCCGATTCTTGCACTCTATGACGACTTCAGAAAGGTAGCTTTCATCGGCGGCGGTAAAGGGTTTCTTGGTGTGTTGTTGCTGCATCACTACCCCTTCAGTCGTGGTTGGATGCTGCTAACCTGTTTGCTTGAGCCGTCGTCATAATTGACGGTCACAGTCACATTGACCCAAGCATCGTTTTTGCTTGTGGATTGGTTACTTGAGGTGATTTGACGGTCTGACATAATAGGTGGTGATTCCTTTCAGTAGGTTGTTTGGAGTCAGAGGGCGATCGCGCTTACTTTGGACGGGAAGGCGATCGCTTGTCTATTAGTCATTAAGGACGCTAGCCGCTTGTTCAATCAGCATCGTGGCTTTGCTATTCTCGAACTTCAAATCAATCTGAGTTGCAAATGCGTCAACGATTTCGGCAGGCTGAAAACCATTTTTGAGTAATATATCAATGGTTTCGCCGAGGATGTGTTGAACGATGTCTTGCTGGGCAAGACGGATGATTTCTTGAACCTCGGAGTAGGGGTAGTGACCGAATTTAGCGATATCTTGGTATTTTCGACTGATTCAGAATACATTTGTTTTTCCTCGATAGGGTGGACGTTAGCGGATAGCAACACAAAAGGCAGCGGCAAAGTTTTGGTCTGTTGGGTCAAAGTCGAGCGGTTGAAATAGGAAAGACTTAAGACGGCTGAATAGTTTCACTTGGGATTTACTCTCTTGGAACTGCTCTAAATGTTGATAGTAATCTTCAAAGTCAATTTGCAGATGAGAGCCAAATTTCTCGAACTCTTGGATTGATTCACTCTCGACAAGACTGGAAACTAAACACCGAAGGCGGCTCTCATCTCCGTCAAGTTCTTGTCGAATGAGGCGAAAAAATCAGAAGTTTCCTTTTCTCTTGCAGAAGATGCTTGGAGTAACGCAACCTTAATCAGATTGTCATCACCCGATGATTGCTGGTTATGGTCGCTAATCAGCTTCAGCAAGATGTCTAAACGCATTTGACGAAGCTTGCTGAGGGCTTGCTGTAACTCTGTCGCAGTAGCAAAAGTGTCTTGAGCTATGTAATTGAGAATTGCGGTTTTTGTCTCTATGTTCTCCCGTCCAAACTGCATCTCTACCGCCTCTTTAATTTGTTGCTGAGTGAGGTTCATAGCGCCTTCAGAAGGGAGAGAGAGGTCTGAGCGATTAGATGTAGCTAAATCGCCTTTAGGTGTCTCTTGAGCGGGTACAGGTTGAGTCATTTGTTGGGATTCCTCTGTTGGTTGTAAAGCTTGCTCGGTTGTAGCCAGTTGACTGTTGTCGGGTTCATAAGATGGCGCTTGATATTGAATTTCAAGCGTTTCTATAACTGCGCTCATCTCCTCTTCAGAGGGACTCTCAGGAGTAGTAACTACACTCTGATACACCTCTCTAACCTGAGATTTGCTAACGCTGATACCCTTGCGAGAAGCGCGTGTCTGAAGGCGTTTGATGTACTTATCCATGATCTTTTAGGCTCCTATTTTGGTACAGTTTGCAATTTTATAGATGAAAGCGTTGGTCAGCACTTTGGTAAGCTTTTCGGGGTAGTAATACCGTGTTTTCCTAAACCCACCTAAAGATTTGAACCAACGCGAGATAGTAGCCGGGTGAGGAGCAATGCCTTCTCTGTTAAGAATCTCCAAAATCTGATGACCTTTAATCTTTGAGGAGTTAGTAGCCAATAGCTTCTCAGCTTGCTGGTAACAATCAAAAACTTGGAGGATTCCTACAGATGATCTAGGGATTTCCTTGCGAAGCTTGGCAAAGAAGACCACGGTATCCGAGTTAACTTCCATTCCTGAATCAGCTAGCGTTCGCTTCACTGATGACCAATGAGTATCAGATACTCGTTTTCTCAGGAATGTCTCATAAGCGGTTCTTGCGTCCATTTCTCTAGTTGCAATACAAAATTTTGCTGAGTTTACCTTGCACAATGCCGTTGCACAGTTAAATTGCAGATGCGTGTTTAACGCAATTGCTTAGCTTGCGGATGCGTGAGCGTGACGCTGTGAACTGTTTGTATGTTGAGTTCCTTGCACCTCACGCACTGTACAGAGCATTAAGGGTTTTATTGCTTTTTAGGCTGTGCAATTTTGTGTCTACTTGTATGACACTAACACAAGTTCCCTCATTTGAGTATATACAGTTTTGAGTATTTGAGTACAATACTATTGGTACTGCTCTGATGGAAATGACACAATGATTGCTGTGTGTAGTTTTTGAAATATGACTGAAGACTTAGATAAAACCGTCAGAGTACAAGTACCTATGGCGGAAGAGCTTAGAAATAAGTTCAAATCTGTAACCGCAGCAGAGGGCAAAACAATGAGCGAAGTAATCCTAAATTTCGTTAAAGACTATGTAGAGGATAAAACCGAAGAAAAACAAGCTAAATCTAGTCGGCAACCATGACTAAACACAACACCAACAAAAATAAGCAGCCTTCTGCTAACTCAACGAATCTTCCGCCCAAACTTCCCGGCACATCAGAGGCTTTGCAACGGGCGATACTCTTGCTTGGCAACCGTACAAAATCTGAATTGGGAGGCAAGTCTAGACAAGAACTACAAGACCTGATTGGCGCTTACCCTGCCAGCGAACAGGCTGCATTATGGAAGAAAAATTTAAAGCAATTGGCACGAGGGGAATGACGCTCTATCAATACCCTGAAAATCTTTCTACCAGGTAAAGCGATCGCGCTCAACCTAGAACAGTGCGATCGCTACGCATGATCTGCAACGCGCTTGCTAAGTAAGTGACTTGTAGATCTAAGGATCGAATAATATCTGCTGTAAGCAACCTTTTGCAACTTCTAAGTTCTCAACACAATTGACGTATGAAAGATGAACTAAAAACTCAATTCACTTTGAGCCTGAAAGATTGCATTGAATTGATAAGGGATCTACCCGATTACCTTTTAGAGCATCGTCATGGTATTCGATTGAGTTTCAAACATCTTGGCGAAGATGGGAAACTTTTCAAAGGAATCAGAGAAATGTACAGAGCAGAAGCCTCGTGGTTGCAGTATTCCCTCTTAAGTGAAACCCAGCATCTACCGGAACTGACCTTTACATCGAAAGCCCTGTACAAACCGCTTGCAGAGAAAGCAAAAAATTTCTACGACCTGGCTTCGGAAGTTTTTTTGCGATTGGATACCCAAAAACAAGAGGAAATATCCTCTCATGCTGTCTGGATGACTCTGTGTGAAACCGAGATATGTGAAACCATTCTGAAAAATAGTGGCTTTATCGATACGGCTAAACCTATAGGAAAAGCCAAGCTGTCGCAAGAAAATAATGAATACTACACAACTCTCGAACAGGTATCAAAACTTCAATTTGGGTACACGCCACAACAAACACCGATTAACGCGCTGGAATCAACCGCTGCCTTCATTGCCCAAGATGATATAGAGTTTCGGCAGAAACATTACACAAAATACCTTAAAGCACAAAAAAGCTACTTCGACAAAATGAGGCGATCGCCGCTTCTAGTTAGCTTTTTAAACGCAGAAGGTAACTTGGAGGTTATGGGACGAGGGAAGGATACCCGAAAGTCAAAGGGGTTTTGTAAAGATTGATCGATTAAATGTACAAAGCTTGCAACCCTTGCCAGCAGCGAATTAATGTGAATTTATTCAATCAAGAAAAATCGTGACAAACCCACTAACTCTTGTAAAAAAGCTTGACAAACCCAGTGTTGCTGCACATCCTAAACGTCGGCAGATAAAATCCCGCCAACAACGACGACAAGAGGAACGCGATCGCGTCAAAGCTAACAAACTTAACCGAAAGAAAAACGATCTGCTGTCTGCTTAAGCCTGCAAGCGCTTTAATTACCTCTACTTGAAGTCTTCGTTTGCGCTCAATGGTGAGAGGTGGAACTCTTACCGAACTCGCTCGACAACAGACCGAGTCTGATATAGATAACTTCAAGGTTAACAGGTATACCTATATCGCGTGTAGGTGCAAAAAGCAGATAGATCCCCCCACAAGCACGTAAGAAGGATCTATTTATGTCAAATATCCGTAACCCAATTGTCGCACAAATGCGACAACCCAGGCAATCTGAGAGTCTATCTCAGGGGAGATCGCTACAGAACATCTGCCCTCACTGCCAAAGTTCAAGTCTCATCATCGGCGCCGGTAAAAAGCCAGGTGAAGAGAGCCGACGCTGTGGAGATTGCAAAACTTTTCTAGGGTATTCGCCATTACCAAAGCTCAAAAAAGCGCGGAAGCGTAAAGAGCTTACTAATTGCCTTGAAATCCTTGAAAAGCAAGGTATTCGAGGAGAAGAATTAACGATTTTCACGCTCTCACTCGCAAATGATGGGGGTGAAGCATGAGTCTCACACCCAGCAGAAAACACAACGCTTGCCCCATTTGCGAAAACACCTCAGGCAAATGCCGACAGAGTAGAGAAGACGCTGACTACTGGCAGTGCATGACCTACGCTGATGCTAGAAAAGGCGAGGTTATCAGCGGCTACAAGTGCTTAGGTCATTCAAAAAATAGCCTTTGGGGTCAATTCCGGATTGACAACTCTCAAGAGTGGAGTGACCAACAAAGGTTTGAATGGAAACAACGCAATCAACAACGCCAGCTACAGCAAATCGGGGAGGATGATGAGCGGCGACGGCGATCTTTGTCGGTAATTCAGCGTGATAAGCAGTATCGAGAAATATTAGCTCAACTCACGTTACACCCAGATGATAGAGCCGACTTAGTAAGGCGTGGCTTCAGCGGCGAACAGATCGAGCTATGCGGATTCAAGTCAGTTGAGCGATACCAGCAACTTCAGAATCAATTTAACGAACTACTACCAGGGGTCACAGGTAATGGTAGGCGGTTGATTGTCTCTAGTGCGGGCTATCTCTGTCCAGTAAGAAACGCCGATGGTTTGGTTGTTGCGTGTCAAATTCGACTGCGGTCACTACCAACAAGTGAATCTAATCGCTACCGTTGGTTATCTGGTAATGGTCAAACACTTCACCTCTACCCTGATGGTGGTAAACCAGATGGTGAATTACCGTTAGCTGTCCATCTTCCCCAAAAGCTAAGTAAGTTTGCGATCGGCATTTGTGAGGGAGTAGGATCTAAACCGTTTCTTGCTTCACAGCGATTAGGGATACCATTCGTTGGAGCCGCTGGAGGACAACACGCCAGTAGTCCAGGCATCCTTAAAACCTCATTAGATCAACTACAGGACTCGAATTTTGCGGAATATCAATCGCTATCCCAAATAGAAATCCTAGTAACACCTGACGCTGGTGACACTCTTAACCCCAGTGTGATGAGGCGTTGGCGGTCAGTCGTTGACCTGTTACAGGGGTGGAATTATCCTGTCAAGTTTGCGTGGTGGGGTCAAGTTGATAAGAGTCACGCCGACATTGACGAATTAGCGGATCTTAGCGCGATTAGCTACATTACTCCTGATGAGTTTTGGGCGATCGGCAAGAAAGAATCTAAACCACTCCAGACCGTTAAAACTACAGGACAGGGATTTGAACCAGAGCCACAGTGGAAGGTCAAGGCTAGGGCTGCATGGCGTAAAAATCGTCAGTTCTTCTCAGACATAAAAGAGTCAGGTCAGTGGTGTAATTTTGCCCGTCCTGGTGCCAATACAATCGCATTCTTTAAAGCTGGTCTAGGTCGCGGCAAGACTACACGATTAAGAGCCTGGGTAAAGGAGTGGAAGGCGACGGATGATGTCGGCTTCCTGTGTCTAGGGTATCGAAATACTTTGCTACTTCAGTTATGTGGAGATAAAAAAGGCTTAGGATTTCATCACCTACACCATCATTCTGGAATGGCGATGAAGTCAGCACCTTCTGAGGGCATTGCCCTATGTGTAGACAGCCTATGGCGCTTTTCACCCGAAGACTTTGACGACAAAATCATTATCCTTGATGAGGTTAAATCAGTCGTTAAACACCTTCTACACTCAAGCACGGTCAAGAGTCGAGACAAAATTATCAGCCTATTTGCTGAGGCAATTAGACGTGCTAGACAGGTGATTTGTCTTGACGGACTGATGGCTGATTGGGTTGTAGATTACCTACATTCCTTGGCACCTGAGAAGCAAATCATTAGGGCAGAAAACACCTATGTAGGAGAGAAGCCAAGACTTAATTTCTTGCTTGGTACAGTAGGGACTGACGATAAAGTCAAAGTTAACGACCGCTCACCTTGGCTTAAGTACCTGTTAGAAGAGTCTCCGATGCCTGCGGTATGCTCTGATAGCCAAGTGATGATTGAAGCGCTAGACGAGCTGCTAACCGCCAAGGGGTTGAAAGTTCTAAGAGTTGACTCGAAAACCGTAACAGAGCAGTACGTAAAGGATTTTCTACTGAACTGTGATGAGTATATTGAGCAATACAGACCAGATGTACTGCTTTACACCCCATCAGCCGAAAGTGGTGTAGATGTCTCGATTCCTAATCATTTCACACATCACTTTGCTTTCTTTTATGGTGTATTAGATGTAGATGGAATTCTGCAAATGATAGGCAGAATTCGAGACAACATCACCAAGTTTGTCTGGTGCCGAAGTTTTGTTGCAGATGATGAGAAGCAAAATTCAGGTTCGCCTTTCGTAGATCAGATCAGCAAATCAATCAATGAAATTCTCATCCAAGACATAGCAACCTCAGCCGATGGCGACAACTGGATAGATACAGTAGGCAATCACCTGAAGACGATTATCGCTAATAGCATTGATCACAACTTCCGCGCTAGCTGCATCATCAACTCAGTTCAGAACTATGAGAAAGCAAATCTCAGGGAGTGCCTAAGAGAAGTCTTGGTTCAGTCGGGCTATCGCGTTGTCGATTGCACCCTAGAGAGTCACGAGGATGCTAGCAAGAAAACCAAGGACGCAACCGAGGCAGTTAAGCGCCAAAACTGCGCTGATATCTTCCGCGCTGAGAAGATTGACCCTGAACTGGTAGACGAACTGAAGTTTGATGCCAGTTGGGAAGAACGGTGTGAAGTCATACAAGCAAAGCTGAGAGAAAGACTACCGGGGATTGATGATAGCCCGGTGTGGGATGAGGATTTTATTTACCTCGTGAGGTATGGCGATCGCAACTTCATCAACAACATAGAGAATTACTGGCTATTCACGCATCCTGATGTAGCTAAGCGGCAATCACAAGATAATTTACACTGGATGGCGCGACGGCTCCATACCTTCATCGGCAATGTTAAAAGTCGTTGGGCAAGAATACACGCACTTTTAGAAATGGATTTCGGGCGATTCCTGAACCCGGAGAAGGAATGGTCTAATGAAAGCCCAGAACTAATCGAGTTAGTCGCGCTGGGGAAGAAACATAGCAACGCACTCGGCAAACATCCAGGTAAGGCTACCCCAGTTCAGTTCCTAGGTAATCTTCTAGGTCTGTTTGGATTGAGACTGAAGTTAAGAAAGGATCGCACTGGCACACGCTGCTATCGACTTAAAGAGGAAGTCATTAGCGACCCAATTCGACAACAGGTACTCACCTGTATTGAGGAAAAATTGACCCAGCCTAAAGAGAAAATCGACTGGGAATCGGCAATAAATGAGGCTCATGGCACCCAAACAGAAAAAACGGCTGAAACAGAGGCAGAGCAAGGGCTAGAGGTGACGGCACCCTCCCCTAATTTTCTATATAGAAATCAACTAGAGGGTGCCGTCAATAATTCAACTTTAAAAAGCCATGATTTGTATCAGGTTTTAGGGGGTGCGAGTGAGGTTGTTGAGCCGTTGACCGCTGCCGAAGTGGGCGGGGTGACTGAGGCTGTTGAGGGAATCAAGTTAGTTGAGTTGTTATCAGTGGTATCGACGGCTGAAGCGTTTGCCGCTGTGATTGAGGGATACTCTCAGGAGACGGTTCAAGACGCGATCGCGAGTCAAGACACGCAACCCAAGCGCCAGCAGTTAGCCCAGTGGTACGAGCAAGGGCAACTGGCAGCGACGGAAGTGCCAGCGGTGGAAGGCGTAGAGGAGGCGCTTACAACCCGACCAAGCCTTCAAGAGTATCAGCCAGGGCAAGAAATATGGGGGTATTTCCCTCAAAGCCAAGATAAATGGCTCAAGGGCATTGTCGAATGGGTTCGAGGGAACACAGTCCGGATTGTAAGCGGTTACTTTGGGGCTTTTGTTGAGAGTCCTGATGCGATCGCGCCCGGTGACTGGGTGCTGACGGGGTGAGGGCGTGACTATGAAAACCAATTCTCAGATATTCCTCACCTATAGCTGTCCTGAGTCGGGTTAATGTCGCAAAATAGCGCTGTAACGACATCTCTTAAAAACCTTACTCTCATTGATACTGAGAGATAATTGATCGTATCGTGTCGCAACAAAAATGTCGGATGTCGCAAAAACAACGACAATCTTCTAAAAAATCAAAACCAGACCAAATTGAGGCAGTAATCAGACTTCTCAACGCTGGTAAAACACAGACAGAAGCCGCTAAAACTCTGGGGATTAACCTTAGAACTGTTCAGAGATGGGTTGCTGACCCAGAGGTTAAACAGAGGTTAGTTGCGGCTCAAAGGGAGGTGAAGGCGATTGTCGCCTCTGACCCAGTAGTGATGAGTGTTACCGAAATTAGAGCGCAAGTTCAAGAAATCCTAGATTACAGGGATAGTCAGAGGAATTTTGCCTTAGAAATGGGTCGAGTTGTCCAGAAGGCTACCTTGATACTCTTAAATGCTGTAGAACGGCTTGAAGAAAATCCTGATGAAGTCACAATCAGAACAATTCCACAGCTAATGAGGGCTGTTACAGATGCCTCTGAGAAAGTTTCAAGTGCATGGGCTAGGACAACGGGATTAGACGATTTACTAGAGCAGATAAATGAGCCGAAAGCTATTAGAGAGGGGTCGTCGGAAGCTTGAGCGACAACTCCCACTCAATAATCAATTTGCTAAGAACAAAATAAATGAGAAGTCTGAAAAATCTAAGCTACCCATACCTGAGCGGTGGGAAGATTTTGCTAGGCTTTGCCGCATCCGCTCAGGTAACAAGGTCATCAACTTTGACCCATACAACTACCAAATCAAACTATCAGACGCGATCGATAACCACTTTGGTACAGTCGTCACCAAATCAAGGCAGCTAGGTATCACTGAAGCTGTAGCCTGTAAATTCTTACACAAAGCCTGTAAGAATCCTGGATACGCGGCTGTCATCCTGAGTAAGTCACAGGTTGATTCCAGCAACATTGCCAAGCGCATCAGGCGTATGGTGGACGGGCTAACAGACTATATCGACTTAGCTACCGATTCCTTAACAGACCTGCAAATCAAGAATGGTGGACGTTTAATCTTTCGTCCCAGTACGCCTAACGGTACTCGCGGTCTAGAATCAATTTCAGATGTCTTGTTCGACGAGGCAGGTTTTGTTGTCGATATTGAGCGCATCTACACCAGTACTTTGCCGGCAACAGAGATGGTAGGGGATGAGGCACGGATTGTTATTTTGTCCACACCTGCGGGAAGGTCTGGTTTTTATTGGGAACGATTGGCTAGTGGGAATCCGTCAGGAAAAGATATTGACAGTATTTGTGCAGCCATCAAAAGTGATCTGATTGCTCCCGCCCAGTTTTGGACTGACGAAAATCAGTGGTGTAAGGCTGTTCTACATTGGAAAGCTCACCCAATTTATACCAATATCCCTAATTATTTAGAGTCGATTCGTACCAAAAAGCAGCTTTCTCAATCAGCGGTAGAGCAAGAGTACAACCTTAGCTTTGAGGTATCAGAGGTTAATATCTTCTCACCTGATTTAGTACGAGCTTGTTCTATTGGAAGCTTTAGACCTCCAAATCTTTATAGAAATTCCTGGGTTGAAAGCTCGACTTACTACCTCGGTATCGACACCTCAACAACAGGCGATGACTATACCGTTGCTGTCGTTTTAGAGTGTACTCGTCAGTCGGCTAACTTAGTAGCAATGTATCGGGAGCGCAAGCATAGTCTGGATTACAACCTTACTCATATCAAAAAACTAATAGCAGATTACCGACCTCATAAAGTTGGTGTTGAGGTTACTGGTGGAGTCGGGCAAGTGTATCTTGAGGAGTTATCTAAGTTTGATTCCTCTCCCGAATTTGTAGCTATTCGTACTACCAAAGATTCAAAAGTTTCGATGGTAGATAGATTGTTACTTGCTTTAGAGCAAAAGTACTTAGGGCTTGCTGAATAAGTCAGAGGAAAACAACCGATGGATTAATTAGT
>NZ_JCACKQ010000085.1:0-17697 GCF_059505465.1 Symplocastrum torsivum
TGCTTACGCTCCACTCAGCGAAGCTGAGTTAGAGCGCATTAGTCTAAACGCCAGTTGGTGAAGAACACGAGGATATTAAAAGTACTCTTGGCTTGCTGTTAGAAGCTTACATGAGAGAAAAGGGCATCCGATTTTATAGACGTGGTGGATTCACTCTGGAAGCTCCTGGTTATGCCTCTGGTACACCCGATGAGTCTTACAGTATCGGCAGCAAAAAAGAAGTTCCTGATATTGTCATTGAAATCATCATCACCAGTGGCACTATCAACAGACGAGAGCTATACAAACCCAAGAAAGTTCCTGAAATTTGGTTCTGGAAGTCTAACCAACTGAGGGTTTTCCACTTGAACGAGGGGGAGTATGAAGAGGTTTCTCAGAGTACCTTTTTTCCAGATTTAGATTTAACTTTATTGCTGCGTTACATTGGGCATCCCGATCAGTACGATGCTGTGCAGGAGTTTCAATCAGTGATTCAGGTTGAGTGCGCTGAGGGGAAGGTTTGAGTTAGGAGATCGCATTTTCTGGAATTATTGGAGATGGAATCTCGCTCAAGTTAGCTGCCAAATTTTGATTGTGTTGTCAGCACTCCCACTAGCGAGAGTACGACCATTAGTACCTACAAAAGCAACTGAGAGAATTGTCCCTGAGTGCCCAGAAAGGGTGTCGAGTAGTTCTCCTGTATGTGGATTCCACAGATGGATTTTTTGGTCTTTACCACCACTAGCAAGAACCTGCCCATCAGGGCTGATGGCAACAGCAGGGCTTGTGTGATGAGCATGACCATTATTTAGATGTTCTGTAAGAGTGCGTTGTAATTGTAATTCTCCGTCCTTCAGCTTCCAGACTTTGATTTTCCCGTTATCACTGCCACTAACGAGGATTTGTCCGTCAGAACTAATGGCTATAGAGCGAATAAAAAATAAGTCTGGAGTAGTTTGAAAATATTCTCCACTACTCAAATTCCAGATGATAATTGTTTTATCACTACTGCTACTGGCGAGAAACTGATCATCAGGGGTGAAGGCTACAGAAAAAACGTTTTCTGTATGTTGAGAGAATGTCTTGAACGGTTCCCCACTATCCAGATTCCACAATTTAACTTTCTTATCACTACTGCCACTAGCTATAGTATTACCATCAGAGCTGACTGCAACACCATAAACCCTTGTTCCAAATGGAGGTTGAGGGTTAGGGAGTGTGAGAGTCAGTTCTCCTGTAAGCGGATTCCATAGCTTGATAGTCTTATCTTCACTGCCACTGACAAGAAGCTGACCATCAGGACTAATGGCAACAGAGTTCACTAAATCTGAATGCTCAGAGAGGGTGCGAATCACTTTTCCTGTAAGCGGATTCCATAGCTTGATTGTCCTATCAGCACTCCCACTAACAAGAATCTGACCGTCTTGGCTAGTAGTGATAGAGCGAACTGGGTTAGCATGACCCTCAAGAGTATGCAAACAGCTCCATTTATAGTCTGGTTGAGGTTCAGGAGGGTCATTAGCTACTGAATTAGTAATAAGATTAGCAAGAGTATGAAAAACTCTTTTTGCATCATCAATACGACCTTGATCGAGATAGAGACCATGAGCTTTTTCTAGATCATTTTTGGCTTCCTGTGCATCTCCTAACTTAGATTAACCAATACCTCTACCTTCATAAGCATCAGCATGACAATTGGGAACAGGCTCAATATCAATAGCTTTATTAATCGCTTTAGTATAATTTTCAACTGCCCCTTTATAATTCTTTTCTTCCATACATGAATTGCCAATTTTAATATCAATCTCAGGGTCATTGATGAGAGTTTTTATATAACTTTCTAGTCCCATACCATACAATAAATTATTTATAGTGAGTTTTACCAAGCTTTTTCCATTACTCATCTCCTTCTCTATTTCATTTTTGTTAACCATTGTATGAATGGAATCAGTTGGTAAAAAGCCAGCTATTATTGGTTTGTATTCATGTTTGAATTCATCAAAGTTTTCGAGTTCACAATCTTCTTTATGTAGCAAGACACATACTATTGCTTTGTTTTTCTCTATTTCCTCTGAGTCAATCAGCCATTTGACTTCATCAGCCTTACCATAGCGTGTTTTAACCTGTATGCCAATTGTATGATAGGAGTTTACAGTAAGGTCTACCTTTCCATCTCCACTTTCCGGAATTATGTCATATCTAACGCGAGACACTAAATCTCCTAGGCATTTTTCTACAATTTTTTCACCTAATTTGCCCTTCACGTTATTTTTGAATACTTCTTGAGGAGCAGCCTTCCTAAATTTATCAACCATGTCCCAGCAATACTGCCTAATATCTCTTAAATCTTTACCTGATATAGTTTTTATTTCACCAAATTTACCTTGTTTGTCATAAGAATATAAATTTTCCAAACCATCCTTGAGTCTACCTATAAAATGGTTTTGTTGATCTTTCAGTATTTTTGTCTCGTTCATTCCATTCATATCTAATCTCCTACAGATAGATTCGTAACTACAACTATTATGCAGTTTGTCTACGTTGGAGACTTTCAGTAAATATACGCAAATTATAAAAATGCAAAATAAAGAAATGTGGGAAAATTGCTTGAAGTCACTTTATCCTCATCGCCGTTTTGAAGTGTGCTGTAATCGGGATGACTACACTGTTGTTGTGATGTTCTATCAGCTACGCACCAACTCTTAGCAGGTTTAGAGTTCAAATCTCCCTATTAAGATTTGCATACTTGCTTAAAACCCGCCTAAACCCAAGTGGTACAATCCTCAACCATAGCTAGGGGTGCCTGAATCACCAGGCTGAGATAGTCCCTTAGAACCTGAGACTGGGTAATACCAGCGGAGGGAAGCTGTTTTTAGAGGAACAATATATGCGGACTGAATGGATCGCCAAGCGAAAGGGCGAGAGCAATGTGTCACAGATGCACTATGCTCGTCAGGGTGTGATTACTGAAGAAATGCACTACGTTGCTCAGCGGGAGAACCTGCCACCTGAGCTGATTCGAGAGGAAGTGGCGCGGGGGCGAATGATTATCCCTGCCAACATCAATCACACCAACCTAGAGCCAATGTGCATTGGTATTGCCTCCAAATGTAAGGTGAATGCCAATATCGGAGCCTCCCCCAACTCTTCCAATCTGGATGAAGAGGTTGATAAGCTGAAACTCGCAGTGAAGTACGGTGCTGATACCGTGATGGACTTGTCCACAGGCGGCGGCAACTTGGATGAGATTCGCACAGCAATCATCAATGCCTCACCTGTGCCAATTGGGACAGTGCCAGTGTACCAAGCCCTAGAAAGTGTCCACGGTACGATTGAAAAGCTCACCCCCGATGACTTTCTCCATGTGATTGAGAAACACGCCAAGCAGGGGGTAGATTATCAAACCATCCATGCGGGGATTTTGATTGAGCATTTGCCCTTGGTGAAAAATCGCCTTACGGGAATTGTCTCTCGTGGCGGCGGCATTCTTGCCCGGTGGATGCTGCATCACCACAAGCAGAACCCGCTCTACACCCACTTCCAAGACATCATCGAAATCTTCAAAAAATACGATGTCTCCTTCAGTTTGGGAGATTCACTGCGTCCTGGTTGTACCCATGATGCTTCTGATGCCGCTCAATTGGCGGAACTGAAAACTCTTGGACAATTGACTCGTCGCGCCTGGGAACATGACGTACAGGTGATGGTGGAAGGGCCAGGTCATGTGCCGATGGATCAGATTGAGTTTAATGTCAAAAAGCAGATGGAAGAGTGTTCGGAAGCACCCTTCTATGTACTAGGGCCACTGGTAACGGATATTGCCCCTGGTTATGACCACATCACCTCTGCAATTGGTGCAGCAATGGCTGGGTGGTACGGTACGGCAATGCTTTGCTACGTGACACCAAAGGAACACTTAGGTTTACCCGATGCAGAAGACGTGCGAAATGGCTTGATTGCCTACAAGATTGCCGCTCATGCAGCAGATATTGCACGGCAGCGTCCGGGGGCACGCGATCGCGATGACGAACTCTCTCGCGCCCGCTACAATTTCGACTGGAACCGCCAGTTTGAACTCTCCCTCGACCCCGAACGCGCACGGGAATATCACGACGAAACGTTGCCCGCAGATATCTACAAAACCGCTGAATTCTGCTCAATGTGCGGTCCAAAATTCTGCCCCATGCAGACCAAAGTTGATGCCGATGCTTTGACAGAACTAGAGAAATTTCTCGCTAAAGAAGCCGTCAGTCAGAGCTAAAACTCCCTAGGACTTCTAGGCAAAACATTCACATCATCCTGCCTAAGATTCTCTAGTGAATCACACTTGCGGTAGATGGGTGAATTACCTAGAAGTCCTTAGAGTCGTACAATTCCCCTAAGCTTGATAGGCTAACCAGCCATGGGACGACTCAACTTTTTCAACCTAACTTTATTCAACCAAAAGCCGTGGCTTTAAGCTGATATCTGCCTCCAGCGCTCCTGAATGTCTGCAATCGAAAACACAGCTTGAAACTTCAAGCCTGCTGCCTGGTAAAACTCGACTCCTCCTTGCTGTCGGTCTACCAGCGCAATCACCTCCTCTACTTTATAACCAGCATTTCTAAGACGCTCTACAGCTTTCATTGCTGACTGCCCTGTGGTGACGACATCTTCCAAAACCACCACCTGCGCTCCCTCTGGTAGAGTTGGTCCTTCAATATATGCCATCGTGCCATGCCCTTTCGACTCTTTACGAACAATGAGCGCAGGGATTGGTCGGTTTTCTAATGCAGAAATAACACTAACCGCACTTACAATTGGGTCTGCTCCTAAAGTCAAACCAGCAACCGCATTGGTATCACTCGGCAATAGGGATAAGAGCAAACGCCCAACAGCCAATGCTCCTTGAGGATGGAGTGTTACCTGCTTGCCATTAATGTAATAAGAACTGCGTTGCCCTGAAGAGAGAACAAAATCACCTTCTTTGTAAGCTAGTTCGCAAAACAAATCCAGTAATAACTGGCGCAGGGAGGTTAAATCAGTTGAGAGGTCTAGGTAGAGGGTTTGGTGAATTTTGTCAATCATTAAGTTACAGCAAATAAAATTTAAGAATCAGCAAACGCCGAAAATTTAGCCAATACTATACTTAACTCAAATATCAGATAGTATTGAGAAAAAGTGTGGGTGAGTAATTATGCAAGTACCGTTGAAAAAGTTGCTCAGTGCCTTATTTGTTGCTGCTGCTTCCAGTGTATTGGCTTCTGCTGCCACAGCACAAACTAACACAGCACGCTTTCAGCCGATTCGTATCGAGACAATTCCAGAGACTTTTAATCGCGCTTTTTTCAACGATTCTGGAGACTTTTACACTAACCGTTCAACCGGGCGTCAAATTGATTTCCTTATTGGTCCTGGACTACCAGGGAACGCGGCTTTTCCAGAGATTGAAATTGAGCGGGATGCCGCACTCATCAACACTATTTATACCTCTGCAATTTACCAGCAGGGTGCTACTGGTCCCGTGCTTCGTACTCCTGATCTACCGAATCCATACAATACTAGCGTTCTAGTACTGCCTATAACTCCTGGTCGTTTCGGCAGCCCGGTAGAGGGGAGTGAATTTTTCTTAGAAACACTGCCACCTCAGTAACTCGGTTGTAATGGTTATGAAAGGGGCGAACTTCTAATCCAGGGTGCAGGAGTTGAACCTGCCTTGGGCGAATTATGAGTTCGCTGCCTCAACCGCTCGGCCAACCCTGGTTACTGTTCACTTACTATTGTAAGCTGAGTCGGGTAACAGAAGGCAGCTAATGACAATGCCTAGTTTCGGGAAAGCCTTCATCAAGTCATAAAATTAAGTAACATGTCTGTCTCTTTAAAGAGATTGAGCCTGTTAGAACACAGTGATTGACTAGCTTCCAGATGCAGCAATTTTTAAAGGTTGCCTTCTCATTTTAAGGAAACCCAACTCAAGAGAGTTGACTTTTTTGGAATAAATGCTAGAACAGACATCTAAAGCAGCGACGGCTTGTTTGTTGCGGCATCAAGTCATGCTAACTGATGGTTCTTGTGTCAAATGGCTGTGAGCTGTAAAACAGGTATAGCCTACAGTCAAGTTGTGCGGCAAATTGAAGTAAATTAAATCACTGATGAAACTAAACTCAACTGTAGCGCTTACCTTAATTTTGCTGGCAATGATGTTAGGTGCTGGATTTGTGAGTGCCATGTGGGGATTTACGGTTGGTCATGAAGCTCTTAAAGGCGTTACCCAGCCAGACGTTCGACCAACCAAAAAACTGGCGGACAACCAGAATGCTGCTTCTGGCAAAGAAGGGGTAGCAATTTTGCGCGAAGAGGATATCTTACTCAACGTTAAGGAGTACATCAAAAACAAGGGCGAAAGCTCTAAGCCAACGGATAAGGAGGATGAGCAAGCGAAGAACACTGAGACTAAGGAAGCTCAGGATAAGCCTTCGCCTGAATCCTTGACGACTCAGGCATCATTTACCAGTACCAATTCTGATCTAAAGTTACCGATTAAATCCCAGGATCGAGGGGTGACACTGGAGGTAAATTCTGCTGTTCAGCAGGGAGGTTCTTTATTGCTGAATGTTAGCTTGAAGAATGAAGGATCTGATGCAGTACGGTTTCTTTACAGTTTTTTGAACGTTACAGATGACCAAGGTCGCGCTCTCAGTGCGATTACAGAGGGTTTGCCAGGGGAAGTACCTGCCAATGGAGAGGCCTTTTCTGGCACAGTGAGTATCCCGTCAGCGTTAATCGAGGATGCCAAGAACCTTTCACTAACCCTGACAGATTACCCTGACCAAAAACTCCAGTTAAAAATGTCAGAGATTCCTGTAGCGAGGTAGACCATCAGGGGCAAGGTAAAAGTAACAAGTAACAATTGTTTTATGCCTGCCTTTTAACTTTTACCTTTCTTATGGTTGCTGACCTGATGGTTTTCCTAACAGTGGGTGTTTCTGTCAACCTTACCAGTCGGGACATTCTGCTGCGATTGTTATCAGTCATACTATTGATTGCAATCAATGCTTTTTTTGTCACGGCTGAGTTTTCGATGGTTTCGGTGCGGCGATCGCGTATTAGCCAGTTGGTAGACGCAGGCGATGTTCAGGCGAAAACTGTCCAATCCCTACAACGGAACATCGACCGCTTACTTTCTACCACTCAATTAGGAATTACCCTCTCAAGTTTGGCACTTGGTTGGATTGGTGAGAGTACGATGGCAACCCTGGTGGCGGCGGTAATTGCACAACTGCCACTACCACGGGATGTTAAGCAGGTTATTGCCCACTCTTTGTCGATCCCGATCGCCTTTTTTCTGATTGCCTACCTGCAAATTGTCTTAGGTGAACTCTGCCCAAAATCCGTTGCGCTAATTTACTCAGAACAGTTGGCGCGGTTTCTTGGGCCTTCTAGCCTTGCGATCGCACGTTTTTTCAAACCCTTTATCTGGATTCTCAACCAATCGACTCGTTGGCTACTGCGACTAGTTGGTGTTCAATACACAGGTCAAGGCTGGTATAACCAAGTAACACCAGAAGAGTTACAGCTAATCATTACCACCGAACGCGAGTCTAGTGGACTAGATGCCGAAGAACGAGAACTTCTCAATAATGTCTTCGAGTTTGGCGAGGTTTTGGCAGCAGAAGTTATGGTTCCTCGCACTAGCATTACCGCCATTCCCAGCAGTGCCCCCTTCCAGACCTTATTAGAGGAAATTGCGAATACAGGTCATTCTCGCTATCCAGTCACAGGCGAATCCCTGGATGACATTCGTGGCATTATCTACTTCAAAGAACTCGCTGAACCACTATCCCAAGGGCAGCTAACACCAGAGACACCGATTGAGTCGTGGATTCGTCCGGCTCGATTTGTACCCGAAATCATGCCCCTGAGTGAACTCTTGCCACTAATGCAGCGATCGCATTTAGTAATGGTTATGGTTGTGGATGAATTCGGCGGCACAGTTGGGTTAGTCACGCTTAAGGATTTGATTGCCGAAATTATCGGCGATAACCCTGAACCAGAAAGTAAAGAAGATCCAACAGTACAAATACTCGATGAACACACCTTCTTAGTGCAAGCCCAAATGGATTTAGAAGAAGTCAACGAGCTTTTAGATTTAAACATGCCCTTAATAGACGAATACCAGACTTTAGGGGGCTTCCTGCTCTATCACTTTCAGAAAATTCCTAGCCAAGGTGAAACCTTGCACTACAAGAATCTAGACTTGACCGTTGTGTCGGCCCAAGGACCACGCCTACACCAAATTCGTATCCACCGAAATGAGCAAACCCCTCAACTGCAAGATATCTCTATGAGTACCGTCATGCGAGTTATGACTTCAACTCAAGATACTCCAGTGGACAATGTCAAGAGTGATAGTAAGGACACGTCCTCTAAGAACTCAGACGAAGATTTTGAGGGGAATGTCGGCGATAGGTAGAGAGGAGGTAGGGAGAGCAGACGGAGCAGGGGAAGTAGGGGAGGTTATATAGCGGTTTCCTGGAGAGATGAGGTACAGCGGGAGGTGTGTGAAACTTGCGTAGAGAGCAAGGAAAACAAAAAAGCTGATAGCTGATAGCTGACGGCTTTCTGCTATATATTTGATAGCAACTTAGGGTGAATTACGCTCCTATTGCTTCATGCCTGAGTGCATAGGGAACTGGGTCTTTTAGTCCCAATTCAGCAAAAGCCGCAAGCCTCAACTGGCAGGAATCACAGACACCACACGCCTCGTCGCCACCTGTATAGCAAGACCAAGTTTCTTCCCAAGGAACACCAAGTCGGTTACCTAGCTCAATGATTGCTGTTTTCTTGAGGTTAATTAGAGGCGTGGCGATCGCAATTTCTTTTCCCTCACGTCCCTGTTTTGTTCCTAAATTAAAAACTGTCTGCATTGCCTGGATATAGTCAGGACGGCAATCTGGATAGCCAGAATAATCCAAAGCGTTGACTCCTACATAAACACGCTGTGCGCCTGTTGCTTCTGCATAAGACAAGCCGAAGCTCAAAAAAATTGTATTTCGTGCTGGAACATAGGTAATTGGAATGTTTTGAGACATCTGATCGAGAGAGCGATACTCTGGTATATCAATAGCCTCATCCGTCAGTGCCGAACCGCCCCACTGCCGTAGGTCAAAGCTTACGACTTGATGTTCCTGAACACCAGCACAACGTGCGATCGCTTTTGCTGCTTCTAGCTCCCGTCGGTGCCGTTGCTGATAATCGAAGGAAATAGCATAACACTCATACCCTTGTGATGCAGCTTGATACAAAACGGTAGAAGAGTCCAAGCCTCCAGACAACAAAATAACTGCTTTCAAAATAAAAATTCCTCATGCATAAGCGATTAACTTTACAGCCTACAACCTTCAAACTTTTGACTGTACTTAGCTCAATCGAGAACCGCTATGGTGACGAATGACTAATAATCCATAAAGTAATGGACAACCTAAAAACTGACACATTCCGCAATAATTCTAAAACTAATAAAATCACAATAAAAACAGCCTGACCGCTCTATAGACTTCCTTAATCAAAGGGAGCTGAGCAAAACTTTGGAATTCTTCACATTTAGAGGTGCTGTGGTACTATCTGGATGGTTTAAGGCGGCGAGAGAGTAAGTAAATCGACTTAGTTCCCGTGGTGGAGGAGCAGATAAGAGTGCAAGATAGAATGTGCCAAAGACATCCAGATACCCATGTGCAGCGCAATATGCCTCAACCAATCAGAATTGGTGTGATCGGCGTTGGTAATATGGGGCAGCATCATACCCGCGTTTTGAGTCTTCTAAAAGACGTGGAATTGGTGGGTGTGGCAGATATTAATGTTGAGCGGGGTTTGGATACAGCAAGCAAGTACCGTGTTCGGTTCTTTGAAGATTATCACGACCTTTTTCCCTATGTTGATGCTGTTTGTATTGCCGTACCGACGAAACTGCATCACGCAGTCGGGATGACTTGTCTACAAGCAGGAATTCATGTCTTGATTGAAAAACCGATCGCTGCCAGTATTGCGGAGGCAGAGTCGTTGGTGAATGCAGCCGCCGAATACAGATGCATTCTCCAAGTCGGTCATATCGAACGCTTTAATCCCGCTTTTCAAGAACTCAGTAAAGTTCTCAAGACAGAAGAATTGCTGGCGTTAGAAGCTCACCGCCTAAGTCCCTACTCCAACCGTGCAAATGATGTCTCCGTTGTCCTGGATTTAATGATTCATGACATTGACTTACTGTTGGAACTGGCAGCTACTCCTGTAGTTCGACTAACAGCGAGTGGTAGTCGTGCTTCTGATTCTGGGTATTTAGATTATGTGACTGCGAGTTTGGGCTTCGCCAACGGCATTGTCGCTACTCTAACAGCCAGTAAAGTGACACACCGTAAAATCCGTCGCATTGCCGCACATTGTAAGAATTCGCTAACTGAGGCAGATTTTCTCAACAACGAGATTCTGATTCATCGCCAAACGACAGCCAATTGTATGACAGATTATGGTCAGGTACTGTATCGGCAGGATGGATTAATCGAGAAGGTTCATACCAGTAATATTGAACCACTACACGCAGAATTAGAACATTTTGTCAATTGTGTTCGAGGTGGTAATCAACCTTCTGTCGGTGGCGAACAGGCACTTAAGGCGCTACGTCTAGCTAGTTTAATTGAGCAGATGGCTCTGGATGGGCAAGTTTGGCAATCCCTAGATAGGGAATCTCGTGAGATCAATTCGACAGTTGTAACGGTTTCTATTTGAGGAGCTAAATAGTCAGTCGCTTGTCGTTGTTTCAGTTGTAGGCAGTAGGGCTGTTGCTGCTAGCAATGGTGAAAGCGATCGCCCTATTATTTCACTAACGACCTGATTCCCTTTGGGACTCAGGTGGATATGGTCACGGTATAACGTCTGTGGCACTTCCGTGCGATTGAAAACGGGCAGAAAATCTAAATAGGTCATTTCTAGGTCTTTTATTAGCTCAGTGAGGCGTATACGCGCTTTTAGCTCATAGTCGCGTGAGCCTGGGTTGCCAATTTCCCGCAACAGTGGTGTCATTGCTAGTACCAACTCAGCACCATTGGCGTTGGTTAAGGTTTGAATTTGTCGAATCGCTTCTAAGTTGAAACCTACACGGTCACCGGGTTCTGCATTTACTGCATTCATCTCCGGTATCGAGGGAGGTTTCAACACATAGCGGTTAAACACTTCTGCTAAAGCAGTAGGAGGTTTGTGGTTTGGGTAGTTGCGATCGCGTCCTACTGGGATGGAAGTTGGTGCTGTCGCAAATAAGTCATCTGTATTAATGAGTAGCACTACCACTTGAGCATTGAATGTGCCAAATCGTTGTAAATACGCTAACTCATTGCGTGGCCCCCAAGAATTGGCAGAAGCATTCAGGACTTCTACTTGCTCAAACGAGCTTTTTGCCTTCAGGTTTTCGGGAGATGCTTTACACACCAAAGTCTTGAGTTGAGTAGCAATGAGCGCTGAAATTATCTGGTTTTGGTCTGTCCACCATGCCCCATTAGCGACAGAATCTCCCAGCAGCAACACCCGCAGTGTTGAGGCAGGTCGCATCATGCTGATAGTTGCACTCCGCATCGAAAACTCATTAATTGCAATGCGATTGCCAAATCGCCGTGTGCGTTGATTCGGTGCTAGTAGGTAGCCAATTTTCTCATCAGTGATGTAGATAGGTGGATTGCCGAAGCCCAGCAGCAATCGTAAGCTGGTTTCGAGAAACAGCAACAATCCGAATATCACTGCCAAAATTAGCAGCAAGAGTTTCACCGATGTTCTCCTTAGCTAAAGGAACCCTCTTTGGATAATGCTTGCGCTTTCATCTGATACCAATTTCTCTTTGTTAAATCAACCCTTTGAATTATGGAATAGCCTTCTTTGATCGCTAACCTAGACAAGGAGATATTCGAGTAGTTGCCTCGCTTTCACTAATAGAGGAGTTAAAGCAATATGTCAGACTTAAACCGTGGAATCATGAAGTTTAAGGGAGCCGATACTCCCATTGCGATCGCTATTTCGGCAGTGCTAGTTTTGGGTAGTATTGGATTCCTTGTGTGGTGGGCACTTCAGTCCGCTTACACTGCAAGCTAACTCAATCCAGCGTTCAAAGTAGTTGGTATCAACGCTGTCAAAAAAAATATAGAGTTTTGTGGTTAGTTGTGCTAACATTTATGTTTGTGGGACAAATGGGTCGATGCCCGAGTGGTTAATGGGGGCGGACTGTAAATCCGCTGGCTACGCCTACGCTGGTTCAAATCCAGCTCGGCCCACCACAAATACTTCTTTGCTTTGAGTCATGAACTGATTCTCCCTTTAGCTTAGTTCTGTATTCAAACACTCTAATCGCCCGTGTAGCTCAGTGGTAGAGCACACCCTTGGTAAGGGTGAGGTCGTGAGTTCAATCCTCATCACGGGCTTTTGAAAAATTTAGATGCAGTTGTACAGTTATCCTACATTGTTGAATTATTTGGCAATTGGGTTAAGTACGATGAGCAGGAAGATTTTGTGCCAGCTACTCAAGATGAACCTGGGTTGTTTATAGAGACAATTGGGGTAGAAACCGTTTATCCTCATCAATTAGTTTTAACTATTTCTGAGGAGTGAAACCTTGGGAGTGTGGGAACAGTTGACATCCTCCTTGCATGAGAACGGTACGAAATCTAGCGTTCAACTATGTCCATCCAATTAATATGAGTGCCTTAACCCTACAATTACCCCCAGTCCTCAAACTGACTGACGAGCAGTTTGAACAATTGGCGGCGGCGAATCGCGAACTGCGCTTGGAATTGACCGCTAAAGGGGAATTAATCATTATGCCGCCTACAGGTAGAGAAACAGGCGATTCCCTTCGGGATAGCTTCGCTTCACGCAATTTTGAGTTAGACGGTCAGCTTTGGTATTGGAACCGCAAAACTCGTCTTGGTAAAGCGTTTGATTCTTCTACAGGTTTTCGATTACCTCAGGGGGCGACTCGTTCTCCAGATGTAGCATGGATCAGAATGGAGCGATGGGATGCGTTAACGGCTGCCCAACGGAAGAAATTTTTGCCTTTATGTCCTGATTTTGCTGTAGAACTGGTTTCGGAAACGGATGATGTGGAAGAAACCCGGACAAAAATGCAGGAGTACGTTGATAATGGGCTACGTTTAGGGTGGTTGATTAATCCTAGAACTCGGCAAGTAGAAATTTATCGACCTAACCAAGCGGTTGAAGTGTTACAGTCTCCTGCGACGTTATCGGGTGAAGAGGTTTTACCTGGATTTGTATTAGATTTGCAACCTATTTTTGAATAGAGAGAATTGAGCGCTTAAGGCAGTGACAGCAATTAGTCACTGTACAGATAGCTAAAGCCGATGGGCGGATTTGAACCGCCGACCGTTCGATTACGAATCGAATGCTCTACCACTGAGCTACACCGGCACCAGTAGACTAATATAGCAAGCTTTATGGAGTATATTCAAATCTACATCCACTTACTGTGAGACTTTTTAACTCAAGAACGACTTGAGCCACGGTCAGATTTTCGTCGTCATGGCAAGATTGAGGCACATACGCACAACCCAACCAAATGGCAAACTCGACTTCAAAAAAGCGTAAGGCTAATTCCAAAGTTAACCCAGGACAGCTTAACCCAGAACAGTTTGCAAGATTGAAAGCTGAAACAAAAGCTCCCTACCGGGGTTTAAGGAAATTCATTTATTTTACTTTCGCAAGCTCTGGCTTTATTGGTGCTGTCGTCTTCCTCGCTCAGTTAGCGGCTGGCAACGAAGTTGCTACAGCCCTTCCTAACTTAGCTCTGCAAGTTGGTGTAGTCGCCTTGATGGTTTGGCTATTTCGCCTGGAACAACGAGGGGAACGTAAACCTTAAGGAGGAGTAGTTCGAGTAAAGATGCGGGTAAATTTATGAAAGAAGTTTTTAGTATTTTGGTCTCTGGTCACTGGGTGTAAGAGTCAGTCATATTACTTAACTTACTGACAGTACTCCCTGTCTCCTTGGCAAGCGACTAATTAACCTTTTCATTCTTGCCAATTTATTGCTCTACAGATACTTACCTCTGTCGAGTTCATCCGAAGCTATGGAAATCGAACAGCGACTAGGTCTATACCAGGTCTTTCTCAAGCTCTATGAGCATCATCGCGGCTTACTAGATGAGATTCTCCAGCTAGAAAAAACCAACTACAAAACCTTCGCTAGTATTGCTACTCGCTGTGTGACTGGCGTTATTCAAGGTCAAAGCGCCTATATTGTCAGCAACCTAGCCAATGGGAGAACCCAAACTCTACTTCAATCGCAAGGAATCTGGACAATTGGTCGCGATCGCCAACTGTCCATCCCTATTCCCGATCGCCGTCTGTCTCGGCATCATGCAGCGATTCAGTACATTCAAAACCAGGGTTTTTACCTTGTTGATCTCGGTAGTACGAATGGCTCTTTTGTGAATGGGGAACCTTTGCAGGGTCGTCGTTTGCTCAGAGATGGCGATCGCGTTCGGCTTAGTAACCTCACCTTTTCCTTTTTCCTGTGCAACGACACTCAAAGGTTAGACGAAACTCCGCCTGATATCTTGGCGAAACTGGCAACCCTTACGGAAGAAGTACCAGCTTTGCAATCTGTAGTCCGGAAATCACCAATGACTGAACAGATAGAACGTAAAGAGGAGACATCTCACTTTTTGCAAGAAGAATCCAACCTTAGAGGCTCAGTGCTGGAGGTTTCAATTCCCCAGTTAAGCCCTGCTCAGCAGTCAGATATTTTAGACCGCTTTTATAGCCGCCACATTCAAAGGGTAATTGAGCATAACTAGGGAAAGCGACAAGGGAAGATGAAAGGGAAAAGGGGATTGCCTTCTCCCTAACTTCTCACCTACCACAATTAGATTTCCTCGTACAGTTCTTCTTCCTCTTCAATTTCCACAGGCGTGACGGAGTTAGCTTGAACGACAGCGCCCATATCTAATTGCTCACGCACCTGGCGATCAACATTCTCAGCAAATTCAGGACGCTCTTCCATGTACTTAATGGTATTGTCACGACCTTGACCAATATTGTCGCCGTTGTAGCTGTACCAGGCTCCCTTGCGGTTAATTACACCTGTTTGTTCTGCCAAGTCAACTAAGCAGCCCAAGCGAGAAATGCCACTACCAAAGATAATGTCAAACTCTGCAATCCGGAAAGGAGGCGCGACTTTATTCTTTGCCACCTTGACTTTGGCACGGATGCCGTACTCGCCTTCACTCCCCTTCTTCAGGGTTTGAATCCGACGAATATCGAGACGAACCGAAGCATAGAACTTAAGAGCATTACCGCCAGTTGTGACTTCTGGGCTGCCGTAGGTAACACCAATTTTTTGGCGTAGCTGGTTGAGGAAAATGACTGTACAGCCAGATTTACCAATGTTTCCAGCGACTTTACGCAGCGCTTTACTCATCAAACGCGCCTGTAAGCCTACTTGGTTGTCGCCCATTTCGCCTTCAATTTCTGCACGAGGCACCAAGGCAGCTACCGAGTCAATAACGACAATATCGACAGCGGAAGAGCGTACCAACTGATCAACAATTTCCAGCGCTGCCTCACCATTATCCGGCTGGGAAACTAACAGGTTTTCAATATCAACCCCCAAAGCGGCTGAATAGGTAGGGTCGAGGGCGTGTTCCGCATCAACGAAAGCCGCAACACCTCCGGATTTTTGCACTTCTGCCACCGCGTGCAAGGCAAGCGTTGTTTTACCAGAACTTTCTGGGCCATAAATCTCAATGACTCGCCCTTTCGGCAAGCCACCACCCAAGGCTAAATCCAATGTAATTGCCCCACTGGAGATGGTTTCCACCTTCATCCGGGTGGCATCTCCCAAGCGCATGATCGAGCCTTTACCGAAGCTGCGCTCAATCTGGTTCAGCACCAGGTTTAGAGCTTTTTCCTTATCGGGACTATTTGTGATTTGGGTAGCCATTAATGCCTCAAGAAGTGGGGATAGGATGTGTTGGGAATTACCAGGTCAAGTCTTTCTATTTTAACGCTCAGCTCAGGATTATTGAAGGCAACGCCCTCCTGAAGTAAAATGCTGAAATTCTTTCAAATAAAGGCATACAGCTAGCTGAACCTTTCCAGATTCAGGGCTTTGGCAACTGTGTAGATATATTATTTTTTTGTAATTCTACCCAGTTGTACTCATCGCTGAACAAGCGCCGAGAAAGCTTGTGCCTTCTGCACTTTCGACGATGTAATTCTAGGAATTGCTAATGATAGCAGACACTTTATTCAGGTGACATCGAGATGATGGCTTAGGGTGAGTGTTTAATCTGTAGATTACGTAATTTCACTAGGTAGTTTAGTAAAAAAGATGACATTCTCTTTCTCCAATTCACTGGTTCCTGAGGTAACTCTGTCTGTAGCGGGGTTAACAGACTATATTCAGGAGTTGTTAGAGCAGGATGAGCAACTCCGGCAGGTTTGGGTCACTGGTGAAGTTTCTAGTGCGAATCGGCACCGAAGTGGGTTGTTTTTCACACTCCAAGACCCAGGGTCAAAAGCCTCGATTCAGTGCGTGGTATGGACTTCTCAGCTAAGCAAATTAGTGCAGTTGCCAGTCTCAGGAGAGCAACTGATTGTTTTAGGTAGTCTTCGGGTTTATCCACAACGGGGACAATATCAACTTAGTGTTTGGCAAGCCTTGCCTGCGGGTGAAGGGTTACAGGCGTTGCGATATCGGCAGCTACGGAATCGGTTGGAGGCAGAAGGGCTATTTGATGAAGAACGAAAGCGATCGCTTCCTACTCATCCTCAGATTATTGGTGTTGTCACGTCACCTCAAGCGGCGGCTTGGGGAGATATTCAACGCACTCTTAAGCGTCGCTATCCTGGTTTGCAAGTCTTGTTATCACCCGCTCAGGTGCAAGGTGAACTAGCGCCTGACTCTATCGTTGCCGCGATTGAGCGGGTTGAGCGAGATGAGAGAGCGCAATTGCTGATTTTGTCACGCGGAGGAGGAGCTTCTGAGGATTTGGCTTGCTTTAATGATGAGCGCGTGGTAAGAGCGATCGCAGAATGTTCAATTCCTGTACTGACGGGGATTGGTCATCAACGTGATGAATCTCTGGCTGACTTAGTGGCTGACGCTTATGCTCACACACCAACTGCTGCGGCAGAACTGGCAGTTCCAGAACTGGTGACGCTCTATGCTGAACACCAACAACGACAACGTGCCCTTGAGAACGCTGTGACTCAAGTTTTAAATACCTCGAATCATCACCTGCAACGTCTACAAGAGCGCTTAGGACGTTTACCTCTTGAGCGACAACTGCGGGACGAACAAAAAGCGATCGCTAAGCAACGTCAGCAATTGATGCAGGCAACATCACGCCGTCTACGTCAAGCTAGCCAACATTGCGAATTTCTGCGACAGAAACTAGCAACACTTGACCCTGAGAATGTTCTGAAACGAGGCTATGCGGTGGTACGCAGGGAAAACGGAACTATCGCTCGTTCAGCCACTAATCTAGTTCCTGGACAAGAAGTACAAATACAGCTTGGTGAGGGTCAAGTTAAAGCCAAAATCACAAAGATTCTGGATTAAAATTTGATGTCTCAGGACTTACGCTTTCTCCACATTTGAAGCACTAGGGCGTGTTTTCAAACTTCCCCATTAAATTCAGATCCCCCTAAATCCCCCTTAAAAAGCTATGCATTAGTCACATCTTTCTT
>NZ_JCACKQ010000086.1:0-17476 GCF_059505465.1 Symplocastrum torsivum
CTCAGGACAAAACTCAGGACACCTGTCCTGAAACTGTCCTGAGTTGTCCTGAGTTAGAAGCGATCACACCTTCCCCAGTAGAAATTGAAATCCCACTACCCATTTACCAGCGGTCAGATGGCACCATCCATGTGGACTCAACCCAATTAGACGACTCATTCACACACCCAGTGGTTACTCAAGAGAATGAATCTAGTCAGGTCGAATTGACCACTCCAGCAATTACCTCACTTGAACAACTGATTGATGGCTTGGCAGATGTCACCACAAAAGAACAACTTGAAGCGGTCACGGCTGGGCAATCACCTGAAGTGATTCAAGATGCAATTGACCTCCAGAACACACCAATACAGCGCCAGCACTTAAGAAAGCTTATGAATTTGAAGTGAATGCCATTCAGTGAGGCACATCATGCAAAATAAGTTGATCAGACAATCCAGACAATCGACAGACCCTTCCTCAGCCACACATTTTGAGATTCCTAAGCATCTCCCGCCAACTGTGCGAGATGTAGCCGAATCTCTCCTGATGCGTGATCCAGAAGGCGCAAAGCGATATTTGGAGGCACACCTTAACCAAAGAAGTCGGGTTGGAAAAGATGATTCTATCCTCGATTTAATCGGAGATAATTAGAGAATGAATGAGAAAAAACTATGAAACCGAAAGCATCCAAACAAAAGGGATTCAACCATCTCAAGCTTGTCAAAAGTGTTGAGCTGGTTGAACTCGAATTAATCAATCTTGACCAGAGTACTCAGAGCCGTACTGGGTTCCACCAGAAAACACTGGATGACTATGTTGTGGTGTGGGAAGCTGGCGGCAACTTCCCCCCAGTTAACCTTTACTTTGATGGTAAAACCTATTGGGTTGCTGATGGATTCCACAGGATAAAGAGCCGATTAGAAGCCAATCTAAAGGGCAACAAAATTGAGGCGATTGTTCATAAAGGGGGTAAACGTGATGCTATTCTGCACTCAGTTGGGGCTAATTCACAACATGGATTGAGACGGACAAATGAGGATAAGCGCCATGCTGTGGAGTTGTTATTAAGGGATGAAGAGTGGTCAAAGTGGAGTAATAGAGAGATAGGCAGGCAATGTGGTGTTAGTCACGAGTTTGTGGCTAATGCTCGAAAGCAACTATCTGGCAACCGTAGCCAGATAGAAAGGAAGGTCAAAAGGGGCGGAACTGTTTATACACAAAGAGATCGGCAAACGTTACCACCTCTCTCTAATCCTGCTGTTTCCATATCCAAGAGTGATGATTTACAAGAGGTAATAAGTTGTATGGAGGGGAGCAACAAACCTTCTTCTATCAGCAGGTTTCCACAAGGAGTTTGTCGCACCACAGGATATTCTTGGGATTATATTCGTATCTTATTAAGTAGAGGAGTGCTTTTATCTCCAGCAGAATTAGAAAATCCTTTGTTTAGGAATTGCTGGAGTAAAGCTTATGGGCGGGGTATCAATTAGCTAGCTTATCCAATTTTTATTTCTAACACCCACATCAAGAAAATGGAAGTAGACAGCAACCTTTGTTGGAAAGGTTTAGTTGAGTACTTGATTTAACCAATTTAATCGCCTTGTTTCTGAGCGTCTTGCTAAATCGCGCAAACGTTTTGACTTAGTAATATCCGCTTGACGGAAGCTAAGTCGGAATAATTGTTGTATTCTATGTTCCCATTCTTCATTGAGTATTTCGATGTTCGGCATCTCATTTAGTAACTGCGATTAAATGACTAGTCCTTATCCACCTCTATTTGTCTCTCACTCAAAAATCTAGGAATTCTGCGTTCCATTACAAAAGTTCACATTAATCAGGTTTAGGCTTAGAAGTCTGTTTTTCCAACTGAACACATTAAGTGTTTGGGTGTAGGACGTTTTACATTATTTCCCGCCTTCATGCAGTAGCTCGGATACAGCTTTCCACTAACGGCTACTCTTGGCGATTGCAAGAGAGTGTGTGACAGTACGCTTTCACGGTAGCCTGATGAATCAATAGCTTGAGCGTCAGGGATGAAGGTAGATCGACACGGCAAAGCCAAGATTCTCACCCAACAGGAGATTCAGCTTCTATTTAGTGAAGGATTTCAAACTTCTCGCGATCGCGCCTTATTTGGAATCTGCCTGTTTACTGCCTGCCGGATTAATGAAGCTTGCACTTTGAAGATAGCGGATGCCTACGACACGGCTGGTAGAGTGCGACCAAAGCTAATCATCCGCAAGGGCAACACAAAGGGAAAATTAGCGACTCGCACGATTCCAGTTATTGAAGACCTGCGATTGATTTTGACAAACTACCAGCCAGCAGTAGGGCAAGAGTATCTATTCCCTGGTCGATTCTGTGGACATATCGACCCGGAATCAGCTTCTAGAATATTGCGGAAAGCCTATAGGCGAGTCGGAATTGAAGGGGGAAGCACTCATTCATTTAGGAGAACTGCCTTAACCCAGATGAGCAATGCGGGAATTCCCTTGAGAATCATTCAGGAAGTGTCAGGTCATCGTTCCTTAAGCCAGCTTCAGAACTATTTGGAAGTGCAGGATTCACAGGTGTTAGGAGCGGTAACGGCATTATCAATGTTATCGCCAGTGGGGGAAGAAGTCAGGAAATACAATTATCTTGACCTGAATGCTGAGCCTCAACAAGTAGATACAGGGCTTTCTCCATAAACTTCCTTAGCTAATAGCGATCGCACCTCATCTGTTCCCTTATCCTCAGCTTTGGGAACAATAAGGAAGATTTTGCTTGAACCTATTTATTGAGTATTAGGGTATGGATAGATTGGAACCAACTCCCGAAGATGTTGTATGGGTGAGTCCAAGTGAAAATTTAATTGCTAACATCTCCACTTGTAGAATTAATCAACTAAAGCATACGGTTAAAGAACGCCTTAAGGGTCTTTCTAATGCGGCACCTACTTGGCTAGAAGAAGGTATTGACTGTCAATTTTTGGATGCTCAATCTGGTGGCGGTTGGAAGAAAGGGAAGATTCGGTTGCGTGTGGAGATTGTACTAGACGAACCGGAGCCAGAACCGGAGCCAGAACCGGAGCCAACAAACCCTGATTCAGATTTCCTGGATACCCTCAGAAAGGATATTACACCTGAACAGTAGTACATGAGTTTGCTCAAACCAACATTTACGAAAACTGCCCTACCCCCAATACTAATCCTGGAGCTTTTTCATTTCCTCTTGTACACCTATTGCGACCTGCAACGTTTCATTAAGAAGCTGTCCACTTTCACTAGCTTGCTCACTAACATCCAAGGCTTTTAAAGCTGCTAGGTTATTCTCAAATAGCTCAGGTTGACTGTTAATAATATCTTTGTTTTCTCTTAAGATTCTTTCGGTTTTAAGGGCACGAACTAAGTCTGCTCTTGTCAAATTAAGTGCTTCAATAACTTTTTCCCTATTACTCAATATTACTGGATTGCCAGCGGCTTCTAATTGCTGCTGAACCTCTACCGTTTTAGCAATTCGGTTGTATTTGATAACTTCTTCAATTAAAGATATTGTCGTTTTAGGAATTACTATTTTATTTAGTAATAATTGTCTAATTTTTAGATAAAAGACGATTGTTATAATAGTTGTTGGTATCCAGTATGTAGTTATACTTAAAATTTGTATCATAGTTGTAGCGCCAATATCCTTTAATGTTGCAGCAGGGATAAGAAGATTAATATCAATGTTAGATAATACTAAACTAGTGAGAGCTACAACAAAAACGCTTACAATCACAAAGTAAACAGGACTTAAAGCAGCAAATAAAATCTCTAATGCGACTCGACGTTCACTTATCGCTCTCTTGAAGGTAGAGGGTTTATGTAAGGAAATGTTATTTAAGCCTAAACCAGTTAGGTGCTTTAATTCTCCTTTGCTAATCTCCAAACCTAGTAGAGTAGAGCAATTAGGATTAGAACCTTTAACTGACTTATCCAATTTATCCATGTCAGTCATACTTGAATGCTCCTATATAGAATTACCTCTATTATATTTTAAGAAAAGTGACTTTGAATCTATAAAAAATTAGATATGAATTGGCGACTAATTTTCATAGCTTGTGTTTACCTTAGCTTGTGCTTGCCCTAATAATCTGGAATTTGTTAATGTAGGCAGTAAATAACTTTGTCTACAAAACTCTCAGTAATTTCGTTGCTTTTTCTGCCAACAGCAACAAAACGTTACTTAAAACTTTTGAGTGACTTGGTGTGTAGCGATTGCCAAGTATTCTATACCTCTAAAGGATTGCTAGGGATGCCCTGGGGGAGAGAAGTTGCTTGTTGCTAGTACGGGTATGAGCGCACTTTTCAACTACACCTCATCCTTGCTTAGGATGGGGTATTTTATTTTGCCGCAATCTGACACAGAAGATGATGCATTTGAATCGGTGGAAAGCCAACTTATTAACTTATCAATCATTCGCAGCAATAGGGGGTCATTCTCAATAAGAGGCATTTTTTGTATCTTATGCCCCATAATTTTTCCGGTATTAGCCCAAATAACGTTATAGCGTCATTACAGCCTACTTCCTACTTCCAATAGGGATTATTATCGGTATTAGACACGTTAGTTTAAGTTGTGATTGATAATTTTGGCTAATAGGCACGAAAAAACCCACTCAGATGAGCGGGTGAGCAAGAGTTGATTGATTTGGTTTATGCAGCTTCCAGCACCAGTTCGGTTTTGCTTAATTTGGGGATTGATGTTGCAACGGCTACACCTCACTCAATTCAAAGTTCTACTGTGTAATATGGTTATTCTGCGATCGCTGCTTTATTTTGTCATGGCGGGCTTGTGTGAAATCGGGGGCGGTTACCTAGTTTGGTTGTGGGTACGAGAAGGCAAAAGTGGTTGGCTGGCATTGGGCGGGACAATTTTACTCACTGCCTATGGATTTGTGGCAACGCTTCAACCGGCAAACTTTGGACGAGCCTATACCGCTTATGGCGGAATTTTCATCATCCTATCCATCATTTGGGGATGGAAAGTGGACAAGATTATGCCTGACCGCATGGACTGGCTCGGAGCCGCGATCGTTTTGGCTGGTGTATTAGTGATGATGTATGCACCTAGAGCCTAGCAATATTGTGATAAATCCTTATGTGTCGTAGGGTCAGGACGTTTTGTAGCGGTTATCGTCCTGCTGTTAACAGCAGTAGACTATCTGTTAACAATATGTCAACTAATTTGTTAACTAGATGTCTACAACTGGGGTAGACTGACGTTAACAACAGTCAACAGAGTGTTAACAATGGCGAGTCATTTGATATCGTTCCGTATTAATGATTCAGAGATGGAAGCCTTAAAGCAGCTAGCAGAGGGGAATGAGAGTTCTAATCTGGTTGCCCAGCGCTTGCTGAAAGAGCGACTAGGACTGTCAACAGGTTCGTTAACAGAATTGTCAACAGAGAGAGTGGAGGAAGTAATAGAGCAGGTAGTTAGCGATCGCTTTTCACGTCTGGAGGCAGAAGTAGAGACACTAAAAAAGCAGTTGCAGATAGAGCCAATAGAGCCAGAGCGACTTCCCACGAGAGCCTAGAAGGAATTTCTCAGAAGGAATTGTGTGGTCGCTTTAAAGAACCATTTTCAACAGTAAATGCGAAAGCTAGACGGAGAAGAATGACCAGCCAGGAGTATCTTGAAGATTTAACAGGCTGGAGGTACAACCCAAGGACAAAGTTATATTACCCACCATCTGAGTAAGCAGCCTGACTAATTGTGATCGCTACCTCAAACTCATAAAGGAACTAGGAGGCAAGCTGCTCACTCCAAATAAACGTGATCGCGTTTTGACAGGAATAGGAGTGGACAAGCCGTCACCACTATGTAAGAGGGTTAAGCCCGAACAGTGAGGAAAAGCATATTGGAAAGTCGCACAGCTTGTTCCCTTTCTCTTACTGAATTATCGCCATTCCAGTCTAAAACATTGGTTGCTATACTTAACGCTAAATGCTGTGCCACTCAAAGGTAAAAGCACGGTGACTTCTATTGTTAAATCTATTAAAAACACTCCCATCCGGTTAACAGACGAACGTTGGGAGCATATTATCAGAGGGCATCCAGAACTAATTGACCAAAGACAGAAGATTCTAGAAACTGTTGCTAATCCTCAATCTATCTTTGAAGGAGGTGAAGAAGAGCTTCTAGCAGTAACACAACTAGAATCAGGAAAATGGCTTGCCGTTTTCTATCGAGAACTTGAGAAAGATGGTTTTATTATTACTGCATATGCGACCCGAAGAATTAATTCTTTTAAAAGGAGGAATAGGATATGGCCGTGACCAACGTTGATATCCAGAAATACTTATTAGGGTTAGTTGCTTTTGTAAAAAACTTTCCGAAACGAGATTTCCAGATAGATTACGATCTTGAAGCAGACGTAATGTACATTAATTTTGGAGACAGAACTAAACCTGCTGCTGATAGTGAATATACTGATGATGATCTAATTATTAGATATGATGAGCAGGACGAAATTATTGGATTTACTATATTACATGCAAGTAAGCGCTAGAAAACATACTTTTATAATGCAAAATTAACTTCTTCATTTTTTATGTATTTATTGAATTTATTAATTCCTAATGGTAGGACACTGTATTATCACAATAATGACACAAATCTAGAGGAATACAAATATAATCATAGAGTTTACGCTTTTGCTGATTTTAGGATTGAATCAGTTCATAATTCCTCAAAATTAGAGACTTATGATGCAGTTTTAGTAATAGAGGATACCAAAGAAGTTCGAGAAAACCTGACTCAAGTTGGTGGAAATTTAGCAGCAGAGATACTCTATGTCTGTGCCAACGAAGTTCATGTACTTTTAGGAAGATATAAAGTAGCTGGCTATGTAAATGTACTTAATGAAATTCATCTAAAGCTACAAAATCCTATAAGGATGATGACAAACTATACAATTCCGACAAAACATTTTAATACTATTGACTTTCCTGGATTGCAATAACCAAAAGTACTTATAATTTACTATTAAAAATATTTATATGTGATAACGATTAATCTGTAGTGTGAATCTGTAGGGTTGTCGGATAGATCTGTGGGGTAGGGTCGTAGGGTGAGTTGTAAGGTGCTGTAAGGCTTGATATGCGTACCCTACAGCACTCACTACTCTAGTTTGCTCGGAACCCGACAGATGAATCCGACTTAGGTTTATCCCCATCTTGCTCGTCTATCTCACCAAATCCACTATCAGCTAGAAGTCCAAAGTATTGCCGAATTTGTTTTACTCCTTTGCCTTTTAAAACTGACATCCCATTGTTATAAACGTCTCTGGCAGTTACCCAATCATTTTTCTTTTTAGCGAATAGCCAGATGCTCTTGAGTGGTTCTGCCAAGCTGTCAGATATTTTTAACTCATTGGTTATCTCAGTAGATGTGATCGCTTCCTCTTCTAGTTGTGTATTAGCTATAGTTTCAGTCACATTTACTGGCTGTACAACCGTCGGCTGAAGTTCACCAAAATTTGTTATCTTCTGCTCTAATTTTGGGAGAGTAACAGGCACCCACTGGTTTGAACCATCTAGTTTCACTGCACCTTTCCCACTAGCTGTGGGTTGTAATGTGTCCGGGTCGATATCAGTTTGCAGTTCAAGTTGGAGCATCTTATCAATCAGGTTAGCTAGTCCCTGAATACCTCCTAGTGCTGTTTGATTGTTGTTGTGCGAGACGAAGGTTAAAGGCATCTCCTGTTTACGGCTTTTGGTCAGTCCGAGCCGGAAGAACTGGGTAAGCAGCTTCTTATCCTCAATCAAATCGACATAGGTGGTAACCTCTTCACAAATGAGTGCGATCGCTTTTCTTTCTGCCCAAAGTTTTGCTCTCCATGCATCCTCAGTCATAGTTGAGGCATTGAAAGCTTTGTAACGGCTCATCAGCTCATCTACATACCAGCGTAGGAAGTCGGCTATCTCTTCAAAGTCATGATAACTCTCTACTCCTTCCCATTCGGCTCGGTTAGAGTCTGGGTCAAGCACAACAACTCGGTAACCTTTATCCTTCTTCCGCTTAGCAATATACCGAGCCATCCAGCTTTTACCACTACCTTGGTTGCCCCAAATCAATGCGGTTTGGCTAACAAAGTTGTCAATCCATTTGATGTTAGTGACGGCTGGTGTAGAGGTATTAGTTTCTGGTGTAGGGACGGCTGGCTGGGAAGGGAAGTGAGATGGTGGTAGTGAATATGAACTAATTTCTATCGACTTTCCCAAGCGATTCTCACCCTCCACTGATTGCGCGGGTACATCAACAGCACCTAAACGAGTATTTTGACCAACTGGTGATTGAGAGAGATTCCCAAACATATACCCGTAAGCGGCTTCTAGATGGGAACTACGTTGTGCTTCAGCTTGTTCTAGATGCCGAAATGCATCCATCACCCAATTGGGTAAGTGGTTCGTGTGCTGGCGTAACTTCACCACAAATAGAGCAAGTATTGGATCTGAGGCATTATTTTCTAAATGCTCACCCTGAGCCACACAGAAGACTGTATGTTCGTAAGCGGTAAGGATATTGGCTGTAGTAATCGCATCAGCCTGAAATGGTGTAGTAGGAGAGTCGAAAGATTGACCTCTACGTTTTTTGACTTCCTCAGCCAACCACTTGATGAACTGCTCAAGTAGGACTGAATTTTTTAGACAAGCCAATTCCGGTTTAAGGCGATCGCGCATTGCTCCTAATTCCTGCCAGCTCACTACTGATGCCCCAATTGAGCCAGCAATCAGTAAAGAAGGCACACCAAAAGGGAAGAAGACAGGTAGCCCTAAGACTCCTGTAACCAGCATTCCTGTCAGTAGCTTGTTTTGGTCAGAACGATATTCAGCCGCATACTTACCCACTGCCTTGTAGACCCGCTCAATCGCAACATCTAAAGGCATTTGTTTTGCTTCAACCAAGTACCGTAAGACTGTGTGACCGTCTGGATTTCCGGGTTCTAGATTGGTTGTTAGTTCGTGCATGATTTCCTCTTCCTCCTACAGTTAGGGGTGCCAAGAGACACCCCATTCAAATTAGTGATTAGTTGTTAGTGATTAGTAGAGTCTGTCCTTATCGGCTTTCTCAACATTTGAGAGAGTGACCGCCTTATAACCTCTGTGGAGAATCATTGCTAGTTCAACTCCTGCAACCGCCAGTCCATTCCAAATGATGTTTATCCACAAGGGATTGCTGAGATTGTCTAGCCAAGGGCGAGATAGGTGCATGGCGTAAGCATCAACCAAATAAGCAACATATCCGGCTATCGCCAACCAACGTAGAATTGAGAGCGTTTCGGTTGTCGCTAGTTTGTAAGCCTTTTTAGCCGCTGGATGATTACCAGGTGCTTCATAACGTTTCCGATTTTGCTTGTAGAGCAGGTTCTCTGCCGAATCTGGAAAATACAGGTGAAAGCGTCCGGCTATCTCCAGACCTTGAATCATGAAGCAAAAAGCGATCGCTCCTACTAACGCAATCAGTCCACCTGTTAACTGATCGAGCCAAACAAGTGCAGTTCCCAAAAACGGTAGGCGCACAATTGAATTCATGATTCTGTCGCCAATTGGGGCTTCTACTGGTAGGGTTCTGCCCAGTTCATCTAGACGTGTCGTGAATACTTGGTTCACGAGGTCGTAGTAGCCCGCTAAGTTAATGGCGATACAGAATCCAGCAAATAAGAGGATACCGAATTTGATGGTATTTGGGTTGAAGATGAAGCCGAAAGTCTTATCACTCAAGTCTCCCAACCTTTGAGAGACTGGTACTTTCTCATCATCAAAATCCATATCATGACGTGCGCTCTTAGGAATGATGATTTGGGGCTGGTGAGTTGATTGAGTGTTGTTGGTATTGAATTTAGCCATCTTTATCACTTAGGTATGTTGGCAAAGGGGTGTGTGGCTTGAGTTGGCATGACACCACGAGAGGAGAGAATTTCCTGCATCTCTTCTGGTGGCATTCTGCGTAGGTCAGTAACAAATGGGGTGCCTTCTGCATCTAGCGCGACAACTCCAGTAATTCCGAAGGCATCACATACAATCGTTCCGCTCGGCATTGGTCGGTTCTTGTGGATAACAATTCGCCCTCCTTCCACTGAGGAGAAATAAGCGGCAATCCCATCTGTAATGGGCATCTCACTCATTAAAGGGATACAAGTTTGCGCCCTAGAGATTGCCTCTTGACGGTCAAATGCCGACTCTTTTTGTTCATTGCGAATGTTGGTTTGGCGTTCGGCTGTAGCTTGTAAGTCGGGCGAGCGCAGAATATACCCGAATCCCAATGCTCCAAACTGGGCGGCTAGTAAGTAGGTAGCTGCATTTTTTTTGAACACGAACTTCTCCTTTTTTAATGCCCAACTCATCAATAAATTGGGCATTAAAACTAGTTGATGTGGAACCGTAAGCGACCTACCAGAACAAACGCTTTTTGTGCTGCCGCTTTAATTGGTTCTGGTGCTTTCGGATTTCTGGCAAGATGAGCCAGTGGTTTTTGAGCAGTGATGATGGATTCGTGAATCAGGTCTTTCATTGCTGTTTCGCCTTAAACCACTCATAAGCACTGGATACAATGTGCTGCTGGTCTGGTGGGAGAGGAAAAGGCAGTTCCCCGGCATTCTGACGGGCTAGTACATTAGCAGCATCACGAGCTTGATTAGTGGGGACTCCAGCCGCTTCAAGCTGTTGTTGCATGGAGGCTTTAATTTCGTCTGCGTTCATCTCAACCCCCCACAAACCATCTGATTGAGAAGGGCAATACACAGATTGAGCTTGCTGCTGGGAGTAAGATTCTGCGTTAGCTGCCACAGCCCCCAGCCGTTACCATCTTCATCAAAACTGTCCTGCACAATTGCCTGAGGAGTGTCGGTAGCCGATTCGATAAGCATAATGAGACAGGCTGCCCGATCATCATTCGTGAGTGCTTGTAGTTGAGAACCGTACTGCTCCTCAATTTCAGCCAAAATGTGTGAGTCTTGGGTGCCGGGAAGTCCGCCAACAAAATATCCGAGTGGTTTTACCATTGTTATTAATCCTTAATGATTGTTTTGTTGGTCGTTTGGGATAAGTCAGCACCGGAGCGGGACAAACTTTTGGTGCTGGCTTCAACTTGAGGGGCATTGAAAGTAATGTGGTCTTGAACTTCACTCCAGTCGTTAGAAGCGATCGCTTCTACTGCAAGTGCCTCTAGTTGAGTGAGAAAGCTTTCATGCTCCTGCCTTATGGCTTCTAATGGTTCTGGTGCTATCATTCAAGCTACTCCATTACTTTTGCGAGTATCGGCAATCCACCTATCTATCGGGTAGCCAGCTTCAACTGCACTTTTTAAGGCACCCATTGCTATACCGAGAAAACGAGGGTAAAACTCACCTTCCATCTGGGGATAAGCCCTTTTGACAATCTCAAACCACTCCTGGATTGTGGGTTCGTCAATATCCAGTAGGATTTGCAAGGTTAATGATGTTTCTGGTGTCACTTGTGCTTCCTTTGATTTGAACTACTTAAAGTGCTTGTCTGAGTGATTTAATCACTGCTTCTGCTTGGGCCATATCACCCTTACTCCTGCCAACTTCCCAAAGTAAATCCTCAATCTGCTGTCGTTCTTCAGCCGTCCCAGTCTTGTAAATCTCAAGGGTTTGGCGGCAAGCTCGATTAACTTCCCATTGTTCTTTGAGCTTTTGGAGGAATTTGATCATTCGTTCTCCTACAACCCTGTCAGTGGTTCATCAAACTGGAAGTCGCTTTCTGGTAAGGTTGGGGCGATCACCTGCTGTCCTATATCTGGCAAAGGTTCAGCTCTAGCGTATGTCGGACTAATTGCTTGTACTTGCCATGTTTGCTCTAAGTGCTTGGCATAGCGCGAGAACAAAACATTGATAACCTCACTGATACTGCCCAGTTGGGTTAACTCTTGCAACTGTTCAGCTTTTTCTAGTGCTGCCCCTCTCAGTACAATTCGCGCTTGGGTCATAGCAACATCCCCATGATTGTGATGGTCTGAGAGTTAGGAGCTACCTTAAAACGCCCTTTGGTGCTTTCTTCAATCGGGTTTGCCAGTGGTGCTGAACCACCAATAATCAAGATCTCCCCAACTTGATTGAAGTACTGACCCCATGCTGTTCTTAAGGTTGCCCTTATTTCTTCAAGCCAACTATCACGGCACTTCTCAAATAAGTGAGCAAAGTTAGCACCACTCACCCCAACTTGGAAGGAACCATCAGCGATCGCGTCCATCACTTGGCTTAAGTCCTGGCTCTGATTGGTAGCTGGCATCAATGCCGAATCAATCTTTTTAGCCAGTTGGAAAGTACCGGGAACAATCACATCAGCTTGTCGCATCAGGTTGCCGCTGGGAGAGTAAAGCCTTCCGATACCAGTTCCACCCCCTAAATCGAGAACACCATTAACGTGTTTGAGAGACTTGTAAAGACCTTTAGCGATCGCAAACTTATAAGCGGGTCGGGTTTCATCAACTGGCTCAACTTCCCTTACTGATGCGTGGATAATTTCACCATTGCGCCGGAAGTAGTAAGTATTAGCCAGTGCTTTTACAAGCTCGACATTTTCAGTATTCCGAGCATCAGGTAAAGCGACTCGAAGGTAATCAAAAATAACCGTGTTAGTTCCTGGTAACGGTTCTAAAGCTGCATAAACAAGCCGTTTAGCCATCTCACACTTGTTACCAGTAAAGGCACTAACACCCTTCTGCCGCTGGGCTTCCTCCCCAATAATGAAACGCTCAGTAATATCGCTTGAATTGTTCAGGACTTCAATCAAGATAGAACGACTATCCGGCTGTGCTTCCTCCCAATCCTCAAGCATTTTGATGCAGCTTGGGATGGTCTTGACTATATTCTGGGGTGAGATCCACTGAGTTGAACGGTTGCCAGCATCAAGTGCCGCAATAGGTCGTTTTACGGGCATTACTGGCGCTTGATTGACGTTCTGCGTCAATGTTGTGGTCATTCTTTTATTCCTTTGAAAGTCGGTTAATGCTTATCTGCTCTAGCTTTGAGCATGGTTGTAACGCACTGAGACTAGGCTCAAAGCTCTGACGGGACGGGGTTAGATTTTGCTCTGTAGAGCATGTAGCTGACGTTTAGCGTCTCTAGAAGTTAGTATATCGATATAGGGATATATCGACAAGTCCTTATTGGGATATCATCGATAAAGCCTTATATCGATAAACCCCTATACCGTAATATTCCAAAAAGTGTCAAGCTTAAAAATGGGATAAAGCGACATAGGGATAACTGGATATTGAGCGAGAGTAAACAAGTGTCAGTAAAAATCTATTTGCCAGAAGACTTAAGAGCACGATTTAAATCAGCTTGTGCGCTTCAAAAAGTCTCTATGAACCAGATCCTGCTGGATTTTGTCGAGGACTGGACAACTAACAACGAAAAACCTAAACAACCCCCCGACTCTGGCAGTGGTAAAGGTAAAGGGAAAGGAGTTAACGAGTGAGTGAAACACCGGATATACCAGTTGAGCAGGAAAGTTCAGCCATAAGTTTTGACTTAGGCGGACTGGAGCTAGACATTGAAGGGACACTAGAAAAGTTCAAGGGTGACTCAGAGGCTTTAAACCAGTTGCACAATATGCTTTCAGATGCCTTAGAGAAATGCTCTGAGGCTATGGCTGAGTTAAAGGAGTGAGGTCATGAGTGAAACACCAGGACAGTACAACAAGAGTGATGGCACTCCTTTCAATCAACCTATATCGAGTGCAGAACACACCACACTCGACTTTGTTACCGCGAACAATAGCTTCCACTGGAAAACTGATTACTTCAAATTCTGCCAAGTCTTGGGGTTAATGCCTGACAGCTATGCAGAAGAAAAATACTCCCAGTTTCGGGAGTTGATCAGCAACCTAAATCAGTTTGACGTGGATCTGCACCAATAATTTTTCAGAGAAAAAAAACCTATTTTTCCTCTGCTGGTAAGGATTTCAGGAGTTACCTTGTTTGGATCGAGCAAAGATTTCAGGAATTGCCTTGTTCGGATCGACTGAAGTGCGTTTATATTTCACACAGGAAAATCTATTTTGTCAGCCAATAAGGAATGAAACTCCCAATGCGGAAATCAAATTGCGAAACACCCCCTACCAAGGGGCCGGGGGTGTTAAAAATTCTTTAACCTTCTAAAAAGAAAGAAAAGACTTGGTGCTGTCCCGGTACGAAGTCTTTCCCTTAAAGCAAAAAGCTTAATTTCCTGTATTTTACCGCAGGAATAGGAGCAGGCAACAGCACCGCATCAACCAATTTCCAATTAACACAAGCGTAACCTGTTTGCCCCATTTTGCAATTGCATTAAGAGAAAGATTTTCATCCACTGCTCTGCATCGAGTCTCCCAAAACGACCATAAATCAAGGAGATTCGACCAATGGTAGCCGAACTAAAAAAAACAACTGAGCATCAGCAATCGTTAATTGAAGAACTAGACAAACTCCCAACCGATTGGATATTGACACCTGTAGATGGAAACAAACGCCCCTATCGAGTAGGTTGGCAGACTGAACCACCACTATCTTTTGACCAACTGAAGGCTGAAATCAAGTCAGATAATGCAAAAGGATATGGATTAAGGACAGGCATCATAAGTGGGGGGATAGTTGCCATTGATGCTGATGGGCATTCCGCTCACGAGAAAATTCTTGAGTTATCGGGTGGTGAACGTCTTCCCGATACAGTTGCCTTTACATCTAATAGACCAGGACGCTGCCAATATCTTTTTTACATTCCACAGGAATATTGGGAAGATATCAAAACAAAAAAAATATCAACAGGTGTAACTGGTGATGATGGCAAGTCTGAACAGTTGGAGTTGAGGTGGAATGGCTTGCAGAGTGTTCTACCTCCATCTGCTCATCCGACAATGAAATTTTACAGATGGCGTAAATCTCCTCAAGAAGTTGCGATCGCACCTGCCCCTATGTGGGTGATTGAACAGATGTTGATTGAAAAACCTCAACAGGAATCTCATCTACCTCTTCTTGAATCGAAAAGACCTGTCACGTCCTACACTTCAAAATCTCGGTCAGGTAAGGAATGGACTGATGAGGAATGGGTATCGAGTTACCTTGATGCCCTCAATCCATCTCGTGCAGACATTTATGACGATTGGATTGCTGTCGGAATGGCTTGCCATTATCTAGGTGATCCCTTCTTGAGTAAGTGGGAGAACTGGAGCCGTCAGTCATCCAAATACAAACCAGGAGAGTGTCAAAAGAAGTGGAAGTCATTTAAACGCAGTGGTGTATCTATTGGAACACTTGGACACATGGCAAAACAAGATGGATGGCAATCGTCTTTTGAAAAACCTTCAGGTAGAGCTTATAGCAGCAGTAATCTAAATCAGGTTAGTAGCGGGTCAGGTAGTGGGGGTGATGGAGGTGATGGAAAACAATCACTGGTAGCATTAAGCTTGCGTGATCGTGTTCTAGAAATCCTTAACCGAAATCAAGATCGCTCTCGTCGTGATGAAGCTTTCATCAATCTGGCTCAAACTACTGGGGTCACAACCAGAGAGATTAAAGAGCTAGCCTCATCTCTCGAAAGTGAAGTCGATGTAGAGGAATCCCGAACCGATCGCAAAGCAGAAATTGAGAATCTGTTGAAGATTGGGAAGTATCAGCTTCAGCTTCAAGACTATCTCCATCCTTCTGTTGCTCAGCCACTAGAACGGGTAGCAGGATGGATGGGGACAACTCCTGCGGCTATGCTCACCACTCTGTACCCAGTTATTGGCTCCTTGCTTCAGGTGGGTACTCGTCTGGAACTAATAAAAGCTACCGATTTTTATGCTGTGCCCGTTTTGTATGCGGGGCTTGTATGCGAGTCGGGTGGAGGAAAATCCCCTGCACAGAAAACTATAATCAATCCTCTTTTTAAATTGCAGGACGAAGCAGAAATTGAGTACAAAGAGCGCCAAGACGAGTATCAGCAAGAGCTAGCTGAGTGGAAGAAAAGCAAGAACAATGATGAACCAGCACCAGAACAACCCGTTCCGCGAGAATACTACACAACAGATGCTACTAGCGAGGCGATCGCATTAATTCAAAGTCAGCAACCCAACCACGGGTTTTTGGGGTGGTTTGATGAATTACCCGCTTTATTCAAATCTCAAGGTCAGTATAAGAATGGGCGGGGTGCAGATGGAGAAAAAATCCTATCCGGTCGGGACGGTACAGGCTTTAAAGTCAATCGCGCATCTGGTAAACGCCTTGTAGTTAGCCAGTCGGCTTACAGTATCACTGGCTCGTTACAGCCTTTGATCTTACGTCAGATGATGGGAGATTTCACTGATGCCAATGGGCAGTGGGCGCGTTTCCTCTGGACAGTAATGCAAGTTCAACCAGCTCCTTATCCGGATGATGCTATCCCCTTTGATGTCTCTGGTCTTCTTAAAGGGATTTATAGGCGCATTAGTAAGCTCACACCTCAAACTTACAAGTTAAGTCCGAAAGCACAAAGGCTGTATCGCAACTGGTACAACGAACTTGACCAATTGAAAATGAGTGAGTCTCGTCAGGGTTTGAGAGCAGTCTACTCAAAGATGAAAGGTGATACAGGAGTTTTGGCGTTACTACTCCACTGCTTTAATGGCTGTGTAAATGAAGGCTCTATCCCTGAGCTAGAGGTTAGTGAGCAAACAATGATGGCAGTAATTAAACTTGCCAAATACCACATTGGACAGGTGAAACTCATTCATTCAGAAGGAGATGCCGCCAATGGTGAGATGGCTGCCATTCATACCAAAATTATCCAATTGTCTGAACGTAAGGGCTGGCTGAATGCTGCTGATGTTCGGGATATTGACCGACAGACCAAGAAACAATTCAGTGCTAACGACATACGCAGGCACTTCCGAGAATTGGAAACATCAGGATTTGGTCAAACAAAGGGGGACGGAACCAGGCTGATGTGGTCGATTAATAAAGAGGATGATTCCCCACCTGATTTTTTTCCCTCAGGTCTCTCTCAGAATAACTGCTGTCAAACTCAGGACAACTCAGGACAAGAAACAAAAAAACTTGAAACTATTACCAGTTATTGTGTTCAGCATTTTGTTGAAAATAACGGAAGTCAAACTCAGGACAACTCAGGACAAACTCAGGACACTCAACTAGAAGCTGAAGATATTACCAATACTAGTGTTCAGCCCCTTGAGGATAAAACTCAGGACACTCAGGACACTTTTGAACCTGCGAACACACAAATGGAGGAATCAGGTGGTGAAAAACAAATAAAGAGTGATGTCCTGAATTTTTCTGTCCTGAGTTGTCCTGAGTTTGTAAGCGAATCCTGTAATTCAACAACAGTGGGGATTTCAGCTCAGGACAAAACTCAGGACACCTGTCCTGAAACTGTCCTGAGTTGTCCTGAGTTTGTAAGCGAATCCTGTAATTCAACAACAGTGGGGATTTCAGCTCAGGACAAAACTCAGGACACCTGTCCTGAAACTGTCCTGAGTTGTCCTGAGTT
>NZ_JCACKQ010000087.1:0-16639 GCF_059505465.1 Symplocastrum torsivum
GCTTGCTTAATTGGCATCTTAGTTGTTGATTTAGCATACTAAGTACTGAAGAGCCAAAATTTTTAAAAACATAAACTTTACTGTGATGATAGCCAGACTGGAAGTACTGAAACCTAAAGTTCCAGATGATAAACAACCATTTAAAGTGCGTGAAGCCTTTTGTAATCAAATTGTTCAAACTTGGCTCAATGGTCTTAACCTCAGCCCAGAAATGCTCATGTTAACTGAGGAAGAAGATCAAGCACTTGACAGTTATTTCTTTACTAATCGTCTTATAGTGCAGTGCAAACAAGCAGCCGTGCGGGTGTCGCCAAAAACCTGGGCAGAAATTGAGGAGCGGATGTTGCTGGTTCCGAATAACTGAAACAGTTAACTTGCCCGCAGACTGGAAGTCTGGGGCTATACAAACAAAACCCGCGTAGGCGGGTTTCAAAACCCATAATTTTTCATTAGTCCGCGCAGGCGGACTTGGTTTTTGTAGCTGCGATTTCTAATCGCCAAGCTTTGTGTAGTGTCTGAGCGATCGCATCAACCTCTACATTAATGAAAGTCAGTGCGTCCTGCCCTTGAGGCAGCGGCGTAGCCATCGCTTTTATGTCAAATCCCTCAAGCCTCTGTCAAAAGAGAATTAAGAGACTGCAAGATCGAGAACCTGCATTGATTTTTGTACCACTTCATCCGGATCAAAAGGCTTTGTCATATACAAATCAGCACCAACTTCCTTGCCTTTGAGTTTATCAAACTCTTGACCTTTAGCCGTCAGCATGATGATGTAAACGCCTTTTATACTGAGTTCATTCTTAACAGCATTGCAGACATCAAATCCGTTCATTTTAGGCATCATTACGTCAAGAAAAACCAAATCTGGTCTTTCTGTCTTAATAGCATCAAGAGCCTCTTCCCCATTATCAGCAGTCAGTAACTCCACTCCCTCATCTTCAAGGTCTTCAAGGGTTTGCTCCAACAGAAGCCTTATATAAGGCTCATCATCCACAATCAATATTTTTTTATTCATGAACTCTTTTTTAATAAACTACTTCAAAAACTTCTATAGCTTCTTTTTTCCCTTTAACTTTAATACTACCAATTTCTTTAAATTCAAATAAGTCTTTCGTGACATCGTAAATTCCACGGCTGACAAGAATCTGCTCACCCTTAGCAATAGATTGTAGTCTAGACGCTACATTCACTTTATCTCCTATTGCTGTATAGTCCATGTGCTGGGGAGAGCCAACATTACCAACAACCACCTCTCCTGAACTTATGCCAATGCCTGTAATAAAATTCTGCCTAATCCAGGGTACAGGAATTTGCTTAATTCGGTTTTGCATCTCAATAGCCGTTTCGATAGCTCGTCGTTCACTATCAACCAGCCTTGAAGGCGCACCAAACATAGCAACAATCATATCTCCAACAAACTTATTCACTGTTCCTCCATGGCTAAAAATCACTTCTACCATGTGAGTAAAATACTCATTCAAATATTCGACAATTTTCTCTGGTTCAAGTTCCTCGCATTTACTAGTAAAGTTTCTGATGTCAGAGAAAAGGATAGTAATATCCATCTTGGCAGGAGCTAGAGAAATATCGCCTTGCTCATTTAAAATCGCTTCAACTAATTGTGAATTTACATATCGTTCCAGATTACTTTTAATCCGTTCTTGCTTAAGTTTATTTTCATGGAGAATAGCATTTTCAATAGCAGATGCGGCTTGAGAGGCTAGTGCCATGAAGAGTTTAAGGTCTGCGGCTGTATAGTTAAAGGGTTCCTCGCTGCTGATATTAATTACACCAATAGCCTGCTCATGAATCTGCAAAGGTACACAAATCAGGGAATTAACTCTGTTATGACCTTTGACAAACCTAGAGTCAGAGCTTACTTCATTGATAATTTCTCCTCTACGTGTAAGTACCACATTGCCTGCTATACCCTGACCCATTTCTATGGGAGCTTTGGTTTCATGTCTTTGACCAAAGGCTGCTATAACTTCAAACTTTCCTGTCTCTTTATTTAGTAACATAAGAGACCCACTATCTGCTGATATCAGCCTTCTGGCTTCATCAATGACTAATTTCGCGACCTCTTTGAGTTCCAGACTGGCAGTTATCTTTTCAGAAATGTTGTATATGAGGTTGAGTTCCTTATATTTATCCAGCGTTTCACGAGCAAGGGTCTTTTTCTCAAACTCATTCTTGACTAAATGGGAGAGGAGGGATGCGACAGGAGATGCTTTATCGTCTCCAATTACCCATCCAATTACCTCACCAGCAAGCTCAACAGGATATTTCTCCAACGGTTGAGTTTTGTCATTATCTATGAGTAGCTTGCCCTCTGCATCCTGAATATTTATAGAAGTGTCGATCGCCTTGAGTAAGTCACTCAAAATAGACGAAACTTCTTTTTTAGCCAGAAGCCTCTTAAGACTGATTTTTGCCATCTTCTCGATCAACTACTATGACTTTTTTTGTGGCAGTTCCTTGGGAGAGGAGGTATCTAATCTCATTGATCAGCTCTTGTGTGTTGATCGGCTTGTTCAAATATCTGTCAATCCCAAGACGATAACCCCTTTCGTGTTCCTCTGCTACGGACAGCATGATGATGGGTATACTCATGCTTTGAGGGTTATTTTTCAGCACGGCTGCTACATCAAAACCACTCATTTCTGGCATCTTCACATCAAGAATCACTAAATCAGGAAGTTCTTGGTTAACCTTTGCAATGGCATCTCTTCCATCTTTAGCCTCCCTGACTTTATACCCCTCTGTAGTAAGTTGCTGTCTGAGAAGTTCGCGCAGAGGAGCTTCATCATCAACGACGAGGATGGTTTTATTAAGGTCAGCAGGAGATGATTCTATACTGGCTACCGATTGCAATTGCTTGCCAGGGGTACTTATATCAATAGTTTTGACTTCATCCACTGCTGAGCAACTAATGGGTAGCGTGAATGAGAAAGTACTCCCTTGACCTAATTCACTCTCTACCCAGATTTTGCCACCATGATGCTTGACAATTTGTTGACAGATGGACAGTCCTAAACCTGTACCCTTGGGTTTATCTGTTAGAGGATTTCCTACCTGCTTAAATTTCTCAAAGATCTTCGGTTGGTCAACTTCAGGGATGCCGATTCCCGTATCGATCACGCTGATCGTAATCTCATTATCGATACAAGTAGCTTTGCAGGTTACAGAGCCTTCGTCAGTGAACTTGAGAGCATTAGAAATTAGGTTAATCACTACCTGAAGCAAGCGATCGCGATCGCCTAGAATCTGTGGCAAATCCTCCTTCACATCGACAATCAGTTCTAGTCCCTTCTGTTCAATCAGTGCAAATGTCGCAGATGTCGCCCGTTCTATCAGTTCATGAACTGAAAAATACTGCATATTCCAATCAACCCGTCCAGCTTCCATCTTGGCGATATCTAGGACATCGTTGATTAGTTTGGTCAGTCGCTCGCCCTCGGACACCATGATGTCAATATTTTGACCAATTTGTTTGATGGTGCGCTGAGTTTTTGCCTCCTCAGCCTGAACTTTGGGAAATATTGTATCTTCAAGTTTTTTGCTGACAATTTTGGCAAATCCGAGTATTGATGTTAAAGGTGTTCTCAACTCATGGGAGACAGTGGAGATAAAATCTGTCTTCACCTGGTCAACTTCTTTTTCTAGAGTGACATCTCGGATTAGAATGACCGAACCGATACAGGTTTTGTCCAGACCGTTTGATGTCGATTGTTTGAGGATTGCTGTTGCTACGGCTTTACCAAATCGGTTCCCAACAAGTTCTACTTCTGCGGTGAAGACTTCTGTTAAGTATTGCTTGGTGGTTACCACCAGTTCTGCCACTTTAGGACTAAAAATATCCTTGCAATCCAGATTAACCAGGTTGATGTCTTCCAGATTAAACATGGCTGACAGGGCAGGATTCCAGTGACTGATTTTGCCCCTAGTGTCAGTTACAAGTAAGCCATCTGCGAGATTGTTGATAATCGCACTTAGATAAGCAAGAGTCTCCTGCTGTCGGACAGTAGCTTCTGCAAGATGTCCAGCTTGCTCACTGACAGTCTGGAGATGTTCCTGGGTTTGAGTATGTAGGCGAGTCTGATGAATCGCGATCGCTAACTGGTCAGCGATGGAATCGAGCAATTCAATTTCTCGATCCCTCCAGCGTCGGGGCTTGCTGTAGACACAGATAAAATAGGCGGGAGTATTACCTTGAACTAACACTGGCATAGCCAAATAGCTAGCTATCCCCATCTCGATATACGCCTGTTTGACATCGGCAGGTAAGTTGCGGTTTTTGGCAACATTGTCCAAGCGCACTGATTCACATCGGTTGAGGCGATCGCCCAAGTCGCCAAAGGATGCGATCGAGATACAACCTAGATGTGTTGGCAGGTCTTCCCGCCGATTTTCGCAGACTACCTCCAACTCCTGTCGGTCTCTGTGATACCAACAGAAGATCGCTCGGTCGAGATTCAACAGAGCTGCAAATTCATCAACAGTAGTTTGCCAGATGGTTTCGAGTTCGATAGACTCCCGAATACGAGCAGTTATCCGATTAAGCAGTGCCTCTTGCGCTACGCGGATGCGGAGTTGCTCAAGGGATTGCATTTGCCACAAAGCGATAATCACTGTCACCACCAGGATCGCTCCCACAACCGATGCCAGCAGATTCAGCCCCCTTAGCTCCCCCTCCAAATTGGCACGGGGAATAACCAAACCTAGAGACCAATTAGCCTTATCCAGTGGCGAGTAGGCAACGTAAACCGACTCTCCCCCGATTTGCACCTGCTGAACCCCCTGTTGACGGTTCACCATTGCTTGTGCAATTTTCACTAAGTCTGGGTCTGTAGATTCTAAGAAACTTCTGCTCTTTTTAATAAGGTCATGATCAGGATGGACAAAGGGGGTTCCTTTAGAATCAAGGGCAAAAGCGTAACTCTCACGACCCAAGCGTGTTTTGGTCACAACATTTGATAGCTCCGTCACTGAAACGGGACCCGCAAATTCTCCAATCGGTTGACTCTTTTGGTCAAGCTCAGAAGTGAGGCTATCGGTGCCTTGAGCAGTATCCTCTGGAGAGATTTCAGAGCTATCTTCTGGAGAAACTTCAGAGCTATCTTCTGAAGACAGTTGAGTGCGATCGCTACCAGGGATAGACCAGATCGGAGCGACGATATTAACGAACCGCTCTCCAGTGGAGGGGAAAACCACTGGATCATCGACAAAGGTTTTTCCTTCCAAAGCTTGCTTAAAGTGGGTGTGATGACTGAGATTGGCTTTTGATAAACCAGTATTTGTTGCGTAGTAGGAGCCATCAGATTTCGCCATGACAAACATCTGAAAGTCTGTCAGCCGATTCAGTTCTCGCAGCAAGTAGGGTTCACTCGTTGACCAATTCAGATTCCTGACATTATCAGTACTAGCCAAAGCCTCCACCTGAGCAAGTAGGGTTGCTAATTGCCGATCAATTTCATTCCCTGCGTTCCGGACTTGCAGGAGAGCATTTGCCTTCAAACTGTCAATGATCAAACTACGAACAACCCAATAACTAGTTATTGCAGTAGCACCTACAGACAGAACCATAGTTCCTACCAGGAAGGAGATAAATTTTTTGGGAAAACGCCGAACTTTCTGCGGTTCAAATCTACTTGATCGAACGATTCGTATTGGCTGATTTTCACTAAACATTATTATCCCTCCCAGCTTTCGAGTTTTTAATCCACAGGATTTTGGTATTTGAAATTATTGATTGATAAAGGAATTTAATTAAACAAATGAGGTGGATGATTTTTCACACTTAAGAAAGTTTTCACCTAATGTGAACTGTAGCTTTAGGTAATATCACCTCATCAAGTGCTACTTACACTTGTAAATTTAAGGTTGCCAATCAATAGAGTTTAATGCTATTTTTATAGACTTATTGTGTTGGTTTTATTAGAGGAATATAGTTCTCTAAATTTTACTGAACCACCCTTCACTGGAGAATAAAACTAAAAGAATCCCAATCATTAAGTGCTTTTTTCTATCTGACTGAGAGCTATTAATTTTTTCACAGAGTTTAGCGACTCCAATTAAAGATCAGGTCGCTATTATTGGTTTATACGGTGCTTTTAGGAGAGCATCCGGACAAGTTTGCGGTTGAAGAGGTCTTCAATCGTAGCTTAATGTATAGTTTTGGCTATGCAGCTTGTCCGAATCTAAAAGACTAATACAAATAGCTAGAGGCGTTGGCAAGCAATAGAGTAGTCTGCTATTGGTTAACCATCGCTGTCAGGTAGATGAGGGCTGGCAGTTGTTGTACCCTGCTCCTCTGGTACTTATGAGTTGTTGTTATGTGATGTAGGAGCGTTACGAGTTGTTTGGTGATTCCTGCTCCTGTTTTAGCAGTTGCTCTTTGGAATCGCCCCAGTAGGCACTGTAAGTCCAGACTTCGTTGTTACCCTTTGTCTCTACCGACCATCGATAAATAGCTGAGTTTGGGTTAACCCCAACCTCAATTAGCTTAGCACCCATGTAGTACTCCATCTGCCGTTTTGTCATGTCCTTTGCTACATCAGGTTGGCTTTTTCTCAGGGTTCGGGACATCTGGGCTTGTGTGGGTCTTGGCATCTTTTATTTTCTTAAGCAAATGTACTTATTTCATTATTAATGCTCTTGATTAGGAGTTGGGTGGTATCGTCCCAATCAAGTTTTGGGCTAACTCCAAAAGTTTCTCGGCACGGGTAATTTGCTCGTTAGCTTGTTCAATAGTGGCAGCATTTCGCAAGTCCCGCGCTCTAATTACGAAATAACTAATGATAATCAGTGTAATAAAGGGAAGTAGCGCCCTGAGGCGCTACCTTCCCACTCTCTCAAATGATTATCGATTGGCAACCTATCCAGTTTCTTTAGGAGCTTTGATGGGTGAGAGTTTCTGCGTTTTGCACCGGAAACTAGTCTAAACTCCAGTCCTCAGTGCAGAAGGTGTACGTTCACTAGACTGGGGTTAGTAAAACACTAGTACTAAAGGCTAACGCCACAAATAAGTCAGCCGAGTCTGACACCACAGCCACTCTGTCACCTAAGCAGAGAATTTCGGTATCGAGAGTCGAACTGCCAGTCCCAAAATCTCCAACCCTAAACTGGTAGGCATTAGCATTGAACAAAGCGGCATCAACTGTAATGGTATCTTGCTCAAACGGATTCCAATCTGTGATCGTAGCGTAGCCAGCTCCCAGGTAGAAAGCATTCCCTAAGCCACCCAGAACGAAAGAATCACTTCCGGCTCCACCTGTCATGATGTCAAATCCTTCAAAGCCTGAGAGGATGTCGTTACCCGTACCGCCGAGTAGGGTGTCACTGCCAAGACCCCCATACAGCACATCATTGCCAGCGCCACCGTCGAGAGTGTTAGAGGAAAAGTCGGCGACATCAATCGCATTAGCATTGATAATGTCATTTCCACTGCCACCGATCAGGAGATCAGCTCCTAAGCCGCCATAAATATCGTAGTTACTAGAAGACAAACTAGCATTGACGATGTCACTGCCATTACCAGCATCAATGAACTCAAGCGTACCGACTGTACCCACATCATAAATACCATCGTTGCCATCACCACCGAGCAGAGTATCAATGCCAAATCCACCGAGTATGGTGTCATCCCCGTTACCTCCATCAAGATAGCTAGAGGAGAAATCTGCGGCATCTGGGGCATCACTATTGATATAGTCATCTCCATCTCCACCGTATACGGCATCAGCTCCTAAGCCGCCATAGATGGTGTCGTTACCACCGAAACCAAAGACGCTATCATTCCCACTGCCGCCCAGCATGAAGTCGCTGCCAATCGCCCCAAACAGCACATCATTACCAGCACCACCATCGAGAGTGTTAGAGGAAAAGTCGGCGACATCAATCGCATTAGCATTGATAATGTCATTTCCACTGCCACCGATCAGGAGATCAGCTCCTAAGCCGCCATAAATATCGTAGTTACTAGAAGACAAACTAGCATTGACGATGTCACTGCCATTACCAGCATCAATGAACTCAAGCGTACCGACTGTACCCACATCATAAATACCATCGTTGCCATCACCACCGAGCAGAGTATCAATGCCAAATCCACCGAGTATGGTGTCATCCCCGTTACCTCCATCAAGATAGCTAGAGGAGAAATCTGCGGCATCTGGGGCATCACTATTGATATAGTCATCTCCATCTCCACCGTATACGGCATCAGCTCCTAAGCCGCCATAGATGGTGTCGTTACCACCGAAACCAAAGACGCTATCATTCCCACTGCCACCCAGCATGAAGTCGCTGCTAAGACCTCCGTACATCAAATCATCGCCAGCACCACCGTCGAGAGCGTTAGAGGAAAAGTCGGCGACATCAATAGCATTGGCATTGATGTAATCATTTCCACTTCCACCGACCAGGACATCAGCTCCTAAGCCACCATAGATCACGCCGCTACCAGAAGATAAGCTGTAGTTTATGAAGTCATTGCCATTGCCGCCATCAATATAGTCACTCGTACCAACTGCACCGTAGTCATAAATAACATCGTCACCATCACCACCTAGTAGAACGTCATTGCTACTATTTCCGATCAGGGTGTCGTTACCATTACCACCATCAAGATAGTTAGGATCGTCAACAAAAGAATCTGGAAGACCGCCGTCTAAAAAGTCGTCCCCATCTCCACCAAGCAGGGAGTCAAGCCCGCTACCTCCATATATCGTGTCGTTACCTCCGTAGCCAGCGAGGAAGTCGTCAGTAGCAGCGCCTTGTACGTTGTCATCGAATTCGGTTTGAAGATAGATCGCCATTTTCAGTTGCTCTTAAGTTCAGGTAGAGGTCAGAGGTTGTGCAGAATGCCTTTGAGAGTGAGCTTTCTTTCTTAGGAAAGTCTTCTAGGCGGTGCTGCTGTATCTCTCTATCTCCAGAGGTAGTACCCCTTATGCAGTTTTTTGAAAAAAAGAGCGATCGCTTTCCTAACGAACTAAGCGAACAGTCGGAGACAGGCGCATTCAGGCACGAACGCGATCGCTGTCCCGTTATTACATTTCCTTCCGAACCGAAACGTTTTACCCGTTGTGAGAACAGGTAATGCGCTAGCTTGAAAGTTGACAACTAGTTTCCACTCAGTAGCCTGCACATAGGGAGTGCAGGTACAGCGAACAATTGATAAACCTGGCTACAGGTAAACCTTTATCCTTTGAACGTTTTAAGACTATTCAAATGTCAGACTCTAACCACTACCACACCCTGGATGTCAGCCCCAAAGCTACACCATCGGAGATTAAACAGGCTTACCGACGCCTAGCCAAGCGCTTTCATCCAGATAGTAAGAGTGAAACTGCCGATCCCGAAAAAATTATTCAGGTCAATGCTGCCTACGAGGTTCTAGGTGACCCGATGCGCCGCCGCTCTTACGACCAACAGCTACAATACTTTTACCCCCAAACAGAATTCCAAAATCGCCAACAGCGCACGGCTAAGGCTCAACAACACTATCAACGTCATCGGCAACGCGCAAGAAATGCAGATGCACAGCTCAACGAGTGGTTACACGAGGTTTATGAACCCGTCAACCGTCTGATAAGCCGTATCCTTAATCCTCTAGACGCTCAACTCGATGACCTGTCTGCAGATCCCTTTGATGATGAGCTGATTGCAGAGTTCCAAGCCTATCTAGAGGAGTGTCGTCATTACCTCAATCAGGCTCAGCTTACTTTTCGTTCTCAACCCAATCCTCCCACCGTTGCAGGGGTAGCAGCTAGTCTCTACTACTGCCTTAATCAATTGGGAGATGGCATAGAAGATCTATCACTATTCACCCTCAATTACGACGACTATTATCTACACACAGGTCAAGAACTCTTCCGAATCGCAACAAGTCTGCGCTATGAAGCTAAAGATGCGGTTAAAGACCTCGCTTATTAGTAAGCTATCAAAGCCTAAAACCTCCTCTCCTTCTTATGAACTACTAGAAACTGCCACCAAAATTCGTTTATCCTGGAAACAGCTTCAGTTTACGGAACTTCACACTCTCTGATTAACCATAGAACTAATGGAATGCATCATTAACCGCCGCGCTCAGTTCTCAGCGAGTCACCGCTATTGGTTACCAGAGTTGACCGAAGCTGAGAATGTTCAGCAATTTGGTGCCTGCACTCAGTTCCCTGGACACGGACATAACTATGTTCTGTATGTCTCTCTGGGGGGGGATCTGGATGAGTATGGCATGGTGCTTAACTTATCTGAAGTCAAGCAGGTCATTAAACGGGAAGTCACTAGCCAACTGGACTTCGCCTATCTCAACGATGTTTGGCCAGAATTTCAACAAACCCTACCCACCACAGAAAACATGGCGCGGGTGATTTGGCAACGGCTTGCTCCTCACCTGCCAGTCGTACACATTCAGCTATTTGAACATCCAGAACTTTGGGCTGACTATCAAGGAAACGGTATGGAAGCACATCTGACCATTAGTACTCACTTTAGCGCCGCTCATCGGCTCGCTCATCCTGACCTCAGCTACGAAGAAAATAGCGAAATCTATGGGAAATGCGCTCGTCCCAACGGTCATGGACACAACTACCACCTGGAAGTAACTGTTAAGGGTGAAATTGACCCACGCACTGGCATGATTGTTGATTTAGGAGCCTTGCAAAAGGTCATCGATGATTATGTTGTAGAACCGTTTGACCATACATTCCTTAACAAGGATATTGCCTACTTTGCGAAGGTGGTTCCGACGGCTGAAAACATTGCCATTCATATTCGTGACTTGTTGCAACAGCCGATTCAAGAACTAGGAGCAAGCCTTTATAAAGTTAAATTAATTGAAAGTCCTAATAATTCTTGTGAAGTTTACTGCAACCAAACTACTTCTAACTCAGCAACAACACAGGTAGGCGAACCGCTCCTAACCTCTGTATAGAAGGATAGCGACTAACACTAGCAGTATTGCTAATGGACACTAACGGTATTACTAATGCTAGAGTTTTGATGAGCTAGGAAAAAAGCTCTAAGAATGCCAACCTATTTTTTGTTTCAGGGTGTGTAGCTGTTGGCGGCATTTCACTAACAGATGTTGGTGAATAAATAGTCGTAAGTGGGAGATAGACCTAGCGCAATGGCGCAAGCAACAGATCCCTTGGCATCCAAACGAAGATCGCAGCCAGACATCCGAAGAGCATGAGAGGCAATAGGTATGGAAAACCGGTTGCCGTACTATGACGGCAAACATGAAGGTTGTCTATTAAAAGAGGAGCGCCAAACAGTGGTTCCTCTGCAAGACAACAACAATCAGGACGAAGTCCTAAAGCAAATACCATCTTGTGGTAGTCAACCCGAACAGCTTCTAGAGCAAGGTATTGAGCAGCAAAAGAATCATCAGTTTGAGGTAGCACTCGAATCGTTTAACAACGCACTAAAAGTTTATACGGAACAACAAAACCAGCGAGGAATAGGAAGAGCGTTAGGCAGTTTGAGTCTAACGGTTTATTCGTTGAGCGAGTTCTCCCAAGCGATCGCGTATGCCGAAAGAAGCCTAGAGATTGCTCGTGAATTGAATGACAAACGCTTAGAAGGTCAAGTGTTGGGGGTTTTAGGCAATTCTTCCCGTCATCTCGGTAACTTGCCACAAGCGATCGCATTCGGTGAAGAAAGCTTACTGATTATGCGGCAACTCCAAGACCAACCCGGAGAAGTTGCTGCATTGAATAACCTAGGGCTTGCTCATAAGGCATTGGGCGATTTGCCAAACGCGATCGCCTATCAAGAGCAAAGTTTGGAAATTGCTCAGACGTTGAGCGACCATCAGACTCAAGAACAAATTCTCAGAAATCTTGGTAATGCTTGCTATGCCATGGGGAATTATCCCAAAGCGATCGGGTATTACAGGCAGCGACTAGCGATCGCACGCCAATTGGGTGATTACCGTCTAGAACGACAAATTCTGCGAAACCTCAGTAATGCTTGCTATGCGCTAGGCGATTATCCTCAAGCCATTGAATATAGTCAGCAACGGCTGCTAACGGCTAGAGAAGTAGGCGATCGCCGCTCAGAAGAACAAGCACTGGGTAGCCTTGGAGTCGCTTATGATGCCTTGGAGGATTACGCCCAAGCCATTGAATACTATGAACAACGCCTCAATGTTGCCCGTGCTATCCCTGACCAAAGGGTAGAAGCGCAAGCACTAGGCAGTTTAAGAGTCGCCTACTACGCTCTTGGAGATTATGCCAAGGTTATACAATACCACGAGCAAGGTTTAGCGATGCGTAACCGCTAAGACAGAAGGCAACGGGTTACAGAATCAAAAAATGAATCGAGCAATAGAGGCAGTGAAAAAATATATTTTTCCCACTGCCTCTATTCATCTAGCGATGAATTCTGTTAGCAGGTATATTATCTGAAATGCTTCGGATTCAGCTATGGTTGCTCCACTCCCAGAAGCCCCTGAAATCGAACGCCACAGAGCCGCAATCGTCCGAACTGACCTTTCTAAGCCGGTACGATTGGCAATAGAAAGTGCAATTTTAAGCAAAGATACCACGTTTTTTGACTATGGCTGTGGTCACGGTGGTGATGTTGAGCGCACAGCAAACCAAGGCTATATCAGTACAGGTTGGGACCCCTATTACCAACCGAACACTCCTGTAATTCCAGCCGATATCGTCAACCTGGGCTACGTCATCAACGTTATCGAAAACCCTGCCGAGCGTCGTGAGAGCCTCTCTAAGGCTTGGGAACTTACCCAAAAAGTCTTGATCGTATCTGCCCAAGTCTTAATTGACGAACGCAGTAGCGGTCAAATTGCCTATGGTGATGGCATCGTGACCCGTCGCAATACCTTTCAGAAATATTACGAACAAGAAGAACTCAAAGCCTATATTGACCAAGTTCTTGGTGTCGAGGCGATTCCCGTTGCTTTAGGTATCTACTTTGTTTTTCGAGACGAAGCGCAAGCCGAGAATTTCCTGGCATCTCGTTTTCGTTCCCGCACTACCACTCCCAGAATCCGCGCCAACATCAAGCGATTTGAGGACTACCAGGAACTTCTTGCTCCCTTAATGGCATTTGTGACAGAACGCGGACGCCTCCCTGTTAGCACTGAACTGGCGAACTTTCCTGATATTCTCTCGGAATTTTCCACCCTGCGCCGTGCGTTTCAAGTCATTTTACAAGCTACCGACGAAACTGAATGGGATGCGATCGCCGAAAAACGCCGTCAAGATCTCCTGGTTTACCTTGCACTAACACAATTCAGCCACCGTCCCAGATTCAGCAATCTCAACAGTATCGTTCAAAATGACATCAAAGCTCTCTTCGGCAACTACAAGCAAGCCTGCGCCGCTGCCGACTTGATGCTAATTAGTGTGGGAGATAATCGGCTAATTGCCAACTGCTGTAAACGCAGTAACATCGGCAAACTCCTACCTAGCGCACTCTACGTCCATATTTCAGCCCTGGAAAACCTCAATCCTCAACTGCGGCTTTATGAAGGTTGCGCTAGCCGCACGATTGGGAGAATGGATGGCGCTACCTTAGTCAAATTCAACATCAACGTGCCAAAAATTTCTTACCTGTTCTATCCCGACTTCGACACAGACCCTCATCCGGCATTGCAAACCAGTATGCAGATTGACCTGCGGGATTTACAAGTAACCTATCGTGACTACGACACATCAGACAATCCCCCAATCTTGCACCGCAAAGAAACCTTTGTAACACCCGACTACCCACTCTATGAGAAGTTTGCCCGACTCACTCATCAAGAAGAAAATTGGGGACTACTCAACCAAACCAGCAGGATTGGCACCCGTAAAGGTTGGCAAAAATGTTTAAAAGAACACTGCGCTGAACTTAAGGGGCATCGCGTCTACTGGCGTAAAGATGCTGACCCTTACCGAGTCAAACTTTTACTTTCTGCGCGTAATCGGAATAAGAGTGATGGGGTGATGGGGTGATGAGTGAAAAACTCCCAAAGTTTGGGTGTTAACTAGCTACTTCCCAACCGCCCCAACCTCCCTGTCTACTTATTCCGATTCCATTGCCGTCCAGTCGCCGGAAGGAATGAACGCTGCCCAATAGTAAGGATGCTGAGATTCTGGTTTTTGCAACATTTCTAGTTGGGTTTGGCGTAGGGCATCGGAACGTCCGACATTATTCTTGAGGCGCTGGTAATAGTTGACCATGAGTTGGTTTGTCCGATAGTCATTGACTGCCCAGAGGCTCATGAGTTGACTCTCGGCACCTGCTATGGCAAATGCCCGACGTAAACCATACACTCCTTCACCATTTTGAACATCTCCCAGTCCGGTTTTACAGGCAGATAGCACTACCAGCTTTGTACCGGATAGGTTGAGTCCGGTAGCTTCTAAGGCAGTTAGGATGCCATCTTCATTTCCACTTTGGCGTGGGTTGGCACCAGCTAGAGCAAGTCCGGAACGCAGTAGGGGATTTTCAGAAGGGCGGATGTTGGGTTGATCGCTGCGAGTGCCTTGAAGGGTAGTACTAAAATCTGGAGGTGCAACCTGCGGCACGTCTTGGAGGAAGAATCCGTGGGTAGCGAAATGCAATATCGTTGGAGCTTGGAGTTGCTTAATTACATTTTCTGTAGCTTGGGAGCCTGTCAAGAGTGTGGCTCCTGGTAACATTGGGAAAATCGCTTTGGCTTCTGCGGCAGTATTGACTAAAGGACTGAAATCGACTTGTTGGATGCGATCGTCGTCAAGAACACCGCGAGTCGGGGCGGATTGACCTAACCCCCCTAGCCCCCCTTCCCTCGCAGGGAAGGGGGGGACAATATTGTTGCCAGGGAAGGGGGAAACAATATTTCTCCTACTCCCCTCTCCTTGCAGGAGAGGGGCTGGGGGAGAGGTCTCCGGATTAGTGGCAATCGCAACGGAAGCTGGATCACCCGGTTTGTCATAGTCTGGATTAGCCACAATTACCGATTGTGAGCGGCTTTGAGCATGATTTTGCAGGCGTAGCAGGTCACGTCCGGAACTCAGGTAGGTGATGGAATAGTTTTCGACGAGATAGCGATTATTTTCATCAACCAAAGCAGCGAAAGGAATTAGGTTGAGTTGGCTGTCGGGGGAAAGCAGCACGTTGCGAGTATTGCCCAGAAGCTTACGGATGGGCTGCATCAGTTTTTCATCTAAGGCACGAGCAACGGGCTTGACATCCTTCTGGACATCGCTGGTGTCAAATTGCAGGGCGGTGCGGAAGGCGGTAACAGCTTGGTCGATGGGTTCAGCTTCGCCTAAGTCTACCCATTTGGGTTCACCTGAGTGGTTCAGGACGTAGGCAACGTAGCGAGGTGTACCCCATGTTTCACTGGGTTTTGTGGCTTTGGCGTTGAAAGGGTCGTACAACACCAGTTCCACTAAGGAAGCCTCAGCGGGAATTAACTGCTGCACGGCTTCAATCGTGACGGGTTGGGATGTGGTGCGGAATTCGGCACTGCGACGGGAGAGAGTAGCTTCTTGTTGGTCGGCTATGGCTTTGAGAGTGCCAACTTGCTGGCGATATTGCTCTAGGGGGATGTTTTCGGGTTGTTTGAAGATTAAAGTTGCAAGTTGGGACCGGGTGGCAGCGAGTTGGTCAAGTAAGGTCTGGTCTTCGGGTTTGAGGTTTTGGCGCAGGGTTTGTAAGCTGTCGGTGAGGGCATCAAGGACTCTGCCTTTGCGTCGCAGGGTGGTGGTGAGGGCGAGACGGGTGGCTTGGGGATTATTGGGTGCAGCCTGGAGGTGCAGGGAGACTGTGGAGTTGGTTGTACCCCAGAGAGTAGCGATGTAGGCGCTTTTTTGGGCTTCGGAGCCGGTGGTGAAGATGAGGACAAGGTTGCGTTCTTCGATGTTGGTGCCACGGTTCAAGAATTCGAGGGTACGGGCGATGTCTCCCTGTGCGTAGTACAGCCCTGCCAGATTTTTGAGACTTTGTGCGACATGGGGATGCTCTTTGCCCAGCACTTTCTCCCGGATTGCCAAAGAGCGTTGGTAAAGAGGTTCGGCTTGGCTGTAGTTCCCGTGTGCCCGGTACAGCACTGCCAGATTGTTGAGACTTGCTGCCACATGGGGATGCTCTTTGCCCAGCACTTTCTCCCGGATTGCCAAGGAGCGTTGGTAAAGAGGTTCGGCTTGGCTGTAGTTCCCCTGTGCTTGGTACAGCCCTGCCAGATTGTTGAGACTTGCTGCCACATGGGGATGCTCTTTGCCCAGCATTTTCTCCACGATTGCCAAGGAGCGTTGGACAAGAGGTTCGGCTTGGCTGTAGTTCCCCTGTGCCTTGTACAGCTCTGCCAGATTGTTGAGACTGAGGGCAACATGGGGATGCTCTTTGCCCAGCATTTTCTCCACGATTGCCAAGGAGCGTTGGTAAAGAGGTTCGGCTTGGCTGTAGTTCCCGTGTGCCTGGTACAGCACTGCCAGATTGTTGAGACTGTCTGCCACCTGGGGATGCTCTTTGCCCAGCACTTTCTCAGAGATTGCCAAAGAGCGTTGGTAAAGAGGTTCGGCTTGGCTGTAGTTCCCCTGTGCCCAGTACAGCCCTGCTAGATTGTTGAGACTTGCTGCCACATGGGGATGCTCTTTGCCCAGCACTTTCTCAGAGATTGCCAAAGAGCGTTGGTAAA
>NZ_JCACKQ010000088.1:0-16086 GCF_059505465.1 Symplocastrum torsivum
GAGAACTTTGAGTTCCCTGAGGAAGTTCTTCCTCGTGGTAACGCTCTGTAAAAAAATAGCTGACTTTGACTTCAGGTTAGCGTTTAGTAAATTTGATACCTCTGCCGACTAGCAGGGGTATTTTTTCAACATCAGCCCACAACTTTTTACCTGTGCTATCTTGAATGAAGGTGACCGACATCTAATAAATAACGGGACAAAATGCTGTATAGGGATTATTAGGAGGTGATGCCCATGGTAGATAGTAGTAAATTCATGGGTCATCTGGTTGAAGTTAGCCGGCTGTGCGCCGGGGCTGTTCTCTAGCAGTCAGCTCGGTTCTCTTTCGAGAGAATCACGTTAGTTGATCTGCTGAGCTGGCTCGGAGATTCCTCCCGGCAGCCTGGTTTCAATCAGAAGACCCGCTAGACCGCTCCCACATTAAGTGTGATGGATGTAACCAAAGCACTTCCCGTGGGAGCGGATAGTTTTTTAGGGGCTTTTCTAAAAGTTTCTGTTTTGTTAAATGATCTAGCTGAGCAACCAAAAAGCTTAATTTCTAAATTGATGGTCTGCTCTTGAAAACCTCGCAGTTCATAGTCTTAGCTGACTCACACATTGTGCAGAATCCAAGTCAAAGGTAGATGTGTAAAAGTTGCTACAGCAGACAAGGCACCATGTGTTGAAAAAAGAGATAAGAACTCTTTCTGCAAAGGTGTGAGGATAAGAGAAGATGTCGAAATTACTGTGGAAAACTCTGCTTGTCAGCCCAGCGGTCTTGGGTGCAACACTGGTAGTTTCTGTGGGTGCAGTACGCGCTGTTGATAGCACAAGTGTAAGCTCAGCGAATGAACTCAACCCAACAGAAGCAGTTCAACCTCTAACAGCCGAGGTTGAAATTCAACAACCCCAGCCAATTGCCAGCGTGACAGCCCCAACGGCTCAACAGACACAAGAATTGTCAACAACGGCAACAAAAGTTTTAGTGGAGCCAACGACGGCTCAAGTCAATGTACCCGCTCAAGTGGCGATTACTCAAAATCAGCAGCTAAATCTAGCAACTCCAGAAACGGAAGCGCTTGCTCCGATTCCGTCTGTAACGCCAGGGGTTAACCCCACACTCGCTCAGGTAACGCCAGCCGCTCCCGCCGACTCGAATGTATTAGATCAGATCAACCGCTACAGCCGGGAAGGGAACAGCAACACCATCGACCAAGTGACCAACGTCACCCAGCTAAGCGATGTCTCACCCGGAGACTGGGCTTATGAAGCGCTGCAATCGTTAGTTGAGCGCTATGGCTGTATTGCCGGTTATCCAGACGGCACTTATCGTGGTAACAGAGCTTTAACTCGCTATGAATTTGCTGCCGGATTAAATGCTTGCTTGCAGCAAGTCGAGCGGTTAATTGCGGCGAGTGTGTCTGACTTTGTGACTCGTGAAGACTTAGAAACGCTACAACGCCTAGTTCAAGAATTTGAAGCAGAACTGGCAACATTAGGCACACGAGTGGATGATTTAGAAGGTCGTGTGGCGTTCTTGGAAGATAATCAGTTCTCCACCACAACAAAACTAGTCGGGGAAGTGATTTTTGCTGTCACCGATTCGTTTGGGGATATCGACAATAACTCAAACCTACCCTTCGGTTTTACTGCCAATAACGCTGATGACTCCAACACAATCTTCGGTGATCGTGTTCGTTTAGACCTACAAACTAGCTTTACGGGTCGAGATGTCTTGCATACTCGTCTGCAAGCAGGCAACCTTGAGGCTTTTAACGTCAGCCCAGGTTCTGCCGAGGGCACTCAAACCTTCAACCTATTCGAGAATGGCAACGATATCGTTCTTGATTGGCTGTCGTATACCTTCCCCTTCGGTAGCTCAAAAATTTATGTTGCTGCCTTTGGAGGGATTCATAGTGACTATGCTCCTACCCTCAATCCTTACTTTGAAGACTATGACGGGGGTAATGGTGCGCTTTCGACCTTTGCCTCGGAAAGCCCCATTTATCGGATCGGTGGTGGTGCAGGTGCAGCCATCAGTCTTGGTGTCGGTCCCTTGGAGAGTATCTTGGGTCCGAGTACGTTAACGATTGGTTACTTAGCAGGAGATGCTGCTAACCCTGGTGAGGATGGTGGGCTGTTTAATGGTAACTACGGTGCATTAGCTCAGCTAAATTTCAACCTCGGCGATCGCATCGGCATTGGTGCAACATATGTCCATGGTTATCACGACGCTTTTAGCCCGATATTTGGTCTTGGTGCAACTGGGGATTCTTCAGCAACAAACTTTAATGACCAGTTTACGAATGGTGTAGTCGGTACATTTTTTGCAAACAATCCAAGTGCAACAGCGTCAGGTATAGCAACAGGAGATTATGGCAACACAGTTCCTACCGTTACTAACTCCTATGGAATCGAAGCGGCTTTCCGATTGACTGACAACATCTCAATTAGTGGCTTTGGAGCTTTCACTAACGCAATCCTGCTTGGTCAAGGAGGTGCTGAAATCTGGACTTACGGAGCTGGTATCGCCTTCTCTGACTTAGGCAAAGAAGGTAACGTATTAGGAATCTTTGGTGGTGCCCAGCCCTATCTTGGTAGTGTTGATGCTCCCGGTGTTGTGAATGGCAACGATACTGGCGATCGCCCTTATCACGTCGAAGCCTTCTACAAGTACCAGGTGTCGGATAACATCTCCGTTACTCCTGGCGTAATTTGGCTCACTGCTCCTAACCAAGGTGCTGATGACGCTGTTATTGGTACTCTCAGAACCACTTTCCGATTCTAGAGGGAACCATCGGCAGAAATTACCAAATAGCTGATCTCAAAAGAGGTTGATTGTCTAGCTCTGCCTTTGGTGGGGCTATTTTATAAGAGCGAATATGTCTTTACCTATTGGGACTCTGAAAAAGTGCCTCTTAGGTAATGTGAGTTTGGGATAACCTGATGCAAGTATAATAACCAAAGCTGTAACACAGGTAGGCAGCAACAGTAACACCACAATAGGCATCCACTTGATGAAGTTGAGTGCTTTCAGCTTATCTGTTCTGCCGCTTTTATTTGAACTCACATTAATTCGTAAATGTGTAAGAGTTGCTACAGCAGACAATGTACTATTGTTGAAGAAGGATGATAAGAACTCTTTCTGCAAAGGTGTGAGGATAAGAGAAGATGTCGAAATTACTGTGGAAAACTCTGCTTGTCAGCCCAGCGGTCTTGGGTGCAACACTGGTAGTTTCTGTGGGTGCAGTACGCGCTGTTGATAGCACAAGTGTAAGCTCAGCGAATGAACTCAACCCAACAGAAGCAGTTCAACCTCTAACAGCCGAGGTTGAAATTCAACAACCCCAGCCAATTGCCAGCGTGACAGCCCCAACGGCTCAACAGACACAAGAATTGTCAACAACGGCAACAAAAGTTTTAGTGGAGCCAACGACGGCTCAAGTCAATGTACCCGCTCAAGTGGCGATTACTCAAAATCAGCAGCTAAATCTAGCAACTCCAGAAACGGAAGCGCTTGCTCCGATTCCGTCTGTAACGCCAGGGGTTAACCCCACACTCGCTCAGGTAACGCCAGCCGCTCCCGCCGACTCGAATGTATTAGATCAGATCAACCGCTACAGCCGGGAAGGGAACAGCAACACCATCGACCAAGTGACCAACGTCACCCAGCTAAGCGATGTCTCACCCGGAGACTGGGCTTATGAAGCGCTGCAATCGTTAGTTGAGCGCTATGGCTGTATTGCCGGTTATCCAGACGGCACTTATCGTGGTAACAGAGCTTTAACTCGCTATGAATTTGCTGCCGGATTAAATGCTTGCTTGCAGCAAGTCGAGCGGTTAATTGCGGCGAGTGTGTCTGACTTTGTGACTCGTGAAGACTTAGAAACGCTACAACGCCTAGTTCAAGAATTTGAAGCAGAACTGGCAACATTAGGCACACGAGTGGATGATTTAGAAGGTCGTGTGGCGTTCTTGGAAGATAATCAGTTCTCCACCACAACAAAACTAGTCGGGGAAGTGATTTTTGCTGTCACTGATTCGTTTGGAGATATTAATTTAGGCAACGTGTTCGATGATGACGATGATGTGTTTGATGATGATGACACCAACACCATTTTCGGCGATCGCGTTCGTTTAGAGCTACAAACCAGCTTCACGGGTCGAGATGTACTGCGGACTCGTCTGCAAGCGGGTAATCTTGAGGCTTTTAACGTTAGTCCTGGTTCTGCCGAGGGCACTCAAACCTTCAACCTATACGAGAATGGCAACGATATTACCCTAGACAAGCTAACGTATACCTTCCCCTTTGGCAGCTCAAGACTTTACGTTGCTGCCTTTGGAGGTCTTCATCATGACTACGCTCCTACCCTGAATCCTTACTTCCAAGACGAGGACGGAGGTAATGGTGCGCTTTCGACCTTTGCCTCAGAAAGCCCTATTTATCGGATCGGTGGTGGTGCAGGTGCCGCAATCAGTCTTGGTGTTGGCCCATTAGAAAGCATCTTGGGTCCAAGTACACTAACTGTTGGCTACTTGGCGGGAAATGCCGCTAACCCTGGTGAGGACGCTGGCTTATTCAATGGCGACTACGGTGCCTTAGCTCAGCTAAACTTTAACCTCGGCGACCGGATCGGCATTGGTGCGACATACGTCCACGGTTATCACGATAGTTTGAACCCCATATTTGGTCTTGGTGGTAGCGGGAATTCCACACCAACGACCTTCAGCGATCAGTTGCAGAATGGTGTAGTCGGTACCTTTTTTGCAAATAATCCCAGTGCAACCGGGTCATTGCTATCAACAGGCGGTTTAGACAACGCGGTTCCTACAGTCAGTAACTCCTACGGAATTGAAGCCGCTTTCCGATTGAGTGACAACATCTCAATTAGTGGCTTTGGTTCTTACACCAATGCCATCCTGCTCGATCAGGGCGGTGCGGAAATCTGGAGTTATGGAGCGGGTGTCGCCTTCTCAGACTTCGGTAAAGAAGGCAACATTTTGGGCATCTTTGCGGGTGTACAGCCCTATCTCGGTAGTGTTGATGCTCCCGGTGTCGATGATGTAGCTGTCCGCGACAGCGATCGCCCTTACCACATTGAAGCCTTCTACAAGTTCCAGGTATCGGAGAACATCTCAGTGACTCCTGGTGTAATTTGGCTGACTGCTCCTAACCAAGGTGATGATGACGCTGTCATTGGTACGCTCAGAACCACCTTCCGGTTCTAAAGCGGTAGTTGTCAATCATTACTGAACAGCTAACGTTTATTACTCTACGTTGATTCACTAGCCCTACCAAAAGGCAGGGCTATTTTTTTTCTGATCCCAAATCTATCAATCACCAGTGGTGAACCGTAGTATAATAGCAAGAGTAGCCTTTCACACCTAATTAAACCTGTGGAACTTTCCTGCAAGACAGAGTATGCGCTTCTAGCCCTGTTAGAGCTAACTGGTCACTACAATGACGGAGAGCCACTACAAATTCGGCAAATTGCTGCCCAGCAGAATATTCCAGATCGATATCTTGAACAGCTCCTAGCTACATTAAGACGTGGTGGCTTGGTGCGTAGTCAACGGGGAGCTAAAGGAGGTTATGTCTTGGGGCGGGAACCCTGGAAAATCACACTTTTAGATATTATTAACTGTTTAGAAGGCTTAGACTCAAAAGCCTCTAAGAGCGATGCTCCACCAAAAACAGTAGAAAGCGCTGTCGTAGGCGAAGTTTGGCAGGAAGTTCACGATCGCGCTCACGATGTCTTGCAAGGATACACACTCCAAGATTTAAGTGAAAAGCGGGATGCCAGACGACAACTAGACATCATGTATTACATCTAGTCAATAGCCATTGGTTATTGGTCATTGGCAAATGACAATAGCTCAAGGACAACTAACAACTAACAATTAACCCCTAACAATCAACAACTCATGCGAATTGCCCAAGACATTACAGAACTCGTCGGTCGGACACCCTTAGTACAGCTCAATCGTATTCCCCAAGCTGAAGGCTGTTTGGCTCGTATCCTCGTGAAACTAGAGGGAATGAACCCCTCTTCTTCCGTGAAAGACCGCATTGGTGTCAGTATGATTAATGTGGCCCAGCGGGAGGGTCAGATTACCCCTGGAAAAACGGTTTTGGTAGAACCGACTTCGGGAAACACAGGCATTGCTCTAGCGATGGCAGCCGCTGCCAAGGGCTACAAGCTCATTTTGACAATGCCCGATACCATGAGTACAGAGCGACGGGCGATGCTACGAGCTTATGGCGCTCAACTAGAACTGACACCAGGAATTCAGGGGATGAGCGGCTGTATTCAGCGGGCACAGGAGATTGTCGAAACGACACCTGATGCCTATATGCTGCAACAGTTTAACAATCCAGCTAACCCACAAATTCATTTTGAGACAACCGCTGAAGAAATCTGGGAAGACACCGATGGACAGGTGGACTTCCTCATCTCTGGTGTTGGTACAGGTGGCACTATTACAGGTGTCGCTGAGGTCATTAAACCCAGGAAGCCCAGTTTCCAAGTTGTTGCCGTCGAGCCTACTAGTAGCCCTGTTCTTTCAGGAGGGCGTCCAGGTCCCCACAAAATCCAGGGAATTGGAGCTGGATTTATTCCCCATGTTCTCAAAGTTGAGCTAATCGATGAAGTAATTGCAGTTACGGATGAAGATGCGATCGCGTATGGTCGTCGTCTTGCCCGTGAAGAAGGTCTACTTTCCGGTATTTCCACCGGAGCAGCCCTATGTGCCGCTATTCAAGTTGCACAACGCCCCCAAAACGAGGGGCGCCTGATTGTCATGGTTCAGCCTAGCTTTGGCGAACGCTACTTAAGCACGCCCCTGTTCCAAGACCCAGAACCACGAGTGCCTGCGGTCTTGAGTTAATGCAGCAATAAAAATGCCCTCTTAACATAAAGGGAGAGGGCATTTGAACTCAAATCGCAAGCTGACTTGTCGCTGTCTCCGGTATTTCGACGCAAGTGGCAAGCGCATCTACGTTAGCGAAGTGGGGCGCTCTTAGCGCACAGCCTTGCCAGATAGCCGCCCCAAGCGTAACAAATTCAGGACTTACGCAAATCCACCCTTGAAACACTATTGGTAGGGGTGAACCTGTTGTTTATCCTTCGCTTAGCTGCCTCAGCGGAATCTGAATCACAAACTCTGTACCTTGCCCCAACTCACTCAAGCACTGTAGCTGCCCTTTGTGTTTTTCAACGACGATTTGATAGCTAATCGATAACCCTAAACCAGTCCCAACACCCACTGGTTTAGTTGTGAAAAAGGGATCGAATAGTCGTTGCTTAACTTGAGGTGTCATTCCGGGTCCATTATCCGCAATTCGGATGACCACAGAGTCGTCCTTGAGGAGTTCTGTATGGATTCGGATTGCACTAGGGTTGGCTTCCATTTCTTCGAGTGTTCTTGCTTGGTCTCGCTCATCTAGAGCATCAACTGCGTTGGTGAGCAAATTCATAAATACCTGGTTGAGCTGTCCTGCAAAGCACTCCACTTTCGGGAGGTTACCGTATTTTTTAATTACCTCAGCCCCAGGATGCCCATGTACAGACTTTAGACGGTTTTGCAAAATTACTAACGTACTATCTAGACCTTCGTGAATATCGACTGCTTTTATTTCGGCTTCGGCAAGGCGAGAAAAATTACGCAAGCTACGCACAATTTCATAAATCCGCTCTGCTCCAACTTTCATTGAACAGAGGAGTTTGGGCAGGTCTTCACTCAGAAATTCCAGTTCAATTGCTTCAATCTCTGCCAGAATGTCTGACGTAGGATTGGGATATTGCTGCTGGTAAAGCTCGATTAAGCCCAGGAGATCTTGAGTGTATTCACTCGCATAGGTCAAGTTTGCATAGATAAAGTTGACAGGATTATTAATTTCGTGAGCCACCCCTGCAACCAACTGTCCGAGGCTGGACATTTTTTCACTTTGCACTAACTTCGCTTGGGCTGTCTGGAGTTCCTGTAAGGCAAGTTCCAGTTGCTGAGCCTGACTTAGGGCTTGTGCTGTCGCGGTACAACTTTGCTTGTAGAGTTCGGCTTGTTGGATTGCGATCGCAACTTGGTCAGCAACGGCACAGATTAACTCCACCTCCGAATCTTGCCAGCAATAAGGCCCGATGTCCTTCCTTAGAGTAATACTTCCCCAAATTTCGGAGCCAAATTGCAGGGGAACCAGCAACCAAGCTCCTGGAAAAGCTTGCGCTAATCCTTGATTAACCTCGTCTTCAAAAGTCTCGGTATTATCAATTCTGACAACTTCTAGGCACTTCAGTCGGTCGGTAATTGGATTATTTTCATCGGGAATTTCTCTTCCTAGTGCCGCTGGGAGGTCTGGGTATCTACCATACTCTGATACATGTAACCAAAGCTTTTGTTCTGGTAAATATTGCACGATGTGAGCGCGGTCTACTTGTAGAAGTTCGCCAATCTCACGCACAGTTGTGGAAAAAATCGTGTTTAAGTCCAAAGAACTGCGAATCGCTTGAGTAACCTGATTGAGTGCCTGCTCTCGTTTTGCTAGGGATTGAGCTTGTTCATATAGCTGGCTTTGCTGAATTGCGATCGCAACTTGGGAGGCTAAGGAACAAAGTAAGTCTATTTCATAAGGCTGCCAATGTCGGGGTTCTGAGCAGTGATGGGCAATCAATAGCCCCCACAACTTCTCACCGTTCAAAATTGGTACCACCAAGTTGGCTCTAACCTGGAACCGAACTAGTAAATCAAGATGACACTGCCCTAACTTAGCCTTATAAATATCCTCGATTGCCTTCACCCGACCCTGTTGGTAAGGCAAGACATACATTTTCTCAAAACAGGGGTCGTGGATGTTCGTTCCCAGGATGGAATGCCAAGGAGAATCAACAGATTCCACAACTACGTTTCCACTCCAGCCGGGTTCAAATCGAAAAATAATCACTCGGTCGGCAGCAAGGACTTGTCGCACTTCTGCCACAGTCGAGGTGAGAATCGTATCTAAATTCAGCGACTTGCGAATCCGCTGAGCAATTGCTCCGACTAGCTGTTCCCTCTGAAACTGCTGTTGTAGTGCTGCTTCTGCTTGCTGGCGTTGAATGATTTCAGTTTGTGCCTGCTGATAAAGCTCAGACTGATGAATTGCAATTCCCGCTTGCGTCGAGAGAGATTTGAGCAAATCAATGTCCAAGGGTTGCCATTTGCGTGTTTCCCCACACTGCTGAGCAACCAGCAGTCCCCATAATTTTTCCTCTTGTACAATCGGTACTACCAAGTTGGCTTTTGCCTGAAACTTAGCTAAAAGATCAACGTGGCATTGGGTTAAACCAGCATTGTAAATATCCTCGACTGCTTGAACTCGCCCCTGTTTGTAAAGTTGAACGTAGCTTTGTGCAAAATAGCGGTCGTTGATAATGGTTCCTGTAATGGGTATCCAGTTTGAGTCAACCGACTCAACGACGACAACACCACTACCATCCCCATTGAGGCGGAAGATAACGACGCGATCGCAAGTGAGAAATTGCCGAACTTCCGCTACTGTGGTGTTTAGAATCTCCTCTAAATTCAAAGATTGGTGAATCCGTTGGGCAATTGCCCCGACTAGCTGCTCCCGGAGAAACTGCTGTCGCAGTGCTTCTTCTGCCTGCTGGCGCTCCAGTTCTGCTTGATGAGCGCCGATAAAAATACCAATACTTTGAGCCATCAACTCAATCACTTCCTGTTCGTAAGCCTCGAATTCTGGGCTTCTCACTTGAGTTGAAGAAAAATTTATTGTTCCATAAACTTGATTATTTACAAATATAGGAGTGCCTATATAAGACTCTAGTTTCAGATTTTGATAGAGTGGATAGTTTCGTAGTGCTTCGATTGCGCCAACATGATTGTAGGCAATTGTCTTCTGTTCTTGAACGACTGCTGCACAATAGATATCTTTTAATTCCAGCTCCAATCCAGGAACTAACCAGTCAATATCAGATTGTACAGAACGAATGATGCACGACTGACCATCAAGTTGATTAACAATACCAATGGATAATTGTAAGATTTCACATCCTGTTTTAAGATAATCAGCAAACAGCGGTTCAAAACTGTTGTATCGTGTTGTGTTAAGCCGATGTAGTTCTTTGAGATTGGAACTGAAGTTTGCTAGCGCTTGGGTTTTGTGGAGTAATTCTTCTTCGGCAAGCTTGCGATCGCTAATATCTTCAAGCACTGCCACAAAATGCTTCGGTTCACCCGTTGGCTCAGACACCAGCGATACAGTCTGATGTCCCCACAAGATACTATCATCCTTACGGATATAGCGCTTCTCTAGTGAGTAAGGGGCAGTTTCACCCGCAAGAAGCGATCGCACACCATCAACACTAACTTCCAGGTCATCTGGAAAAGTAATATCGCTAAATGTTCGTGTTAGTAATTCTTCCGAGGTATAACCTAGAATCTCGCAAAATTTCTGGTTAACTCGGATAAATCGACCATTTAAATCGCAATGACTAATCCCAACAGCCGCTTGTTCAAAAGTGACACGAAAGCGCTCTTCACTCTCTCGTAGCGCAACTTCAGCTCGCTGATGGTCAGTTAAATCAGTAATATTAGTGCTATCTGTAATGAAAACTTCATCGGAAGTATTTCTAAACTTACTCCGGTGTCGCTCTTGTGAGTCCCGTTGTTTCTCCTCCATCTGTTTTAGGTCAGTGGTATCTTCACAAACTAGGAGGATGATTGGATTCGATTCCGTGTTTGGAACTAAACGTGCGATCGCTTTTACCCAGATAATCTTGCTATTCTTGTCAATAAGACGAGCTTCCCATTGACTCACTTGTATCGGCTGTTGCTGTAAGCCGATTAGCTGCGATTGAAAGTCGTCTCTATCTTCTACATAAACAATGTACTCAACTAATTGCTTAACTAAATCCAACGGGTCAAAACCTAGATAAGTCGCACCAAATTCGCTAACCGAAAGAATTACCCCCCTTACGTTAAGCGTCAAGCAAATGCAAGGAAGGCTTTCATATAGCGTGTGGAGATAATTTAATTCAGCTTGGTTATCTAGCGATTGACATTTTCCAATCTGTCTATCTTCACCATGAGAATTAACCAATTGAGATTGTGTTAAGTTAGCTTTTTCTTGTCGTGACTCATGCAAATTAGGTATAGGATATGAGTTCATTTTTCAGCTCTTATCCCTCAATCAAGTATTTTTTGAGAGCTAGAGTAAGTATGTTTTATGTTTTTTTCCGGTTTCCTGTAGATGCAAAAAGCTACCGACAATAAGGTAGTATCAACTCAATCTTAACCCAATAGCTAAGGGAACCTTACCGCTAATTCCTTGAAAAAAGGTTTTTTTATCTAAGGTTTGCCTCTTTGAACGGTGCCTACAGGTTGCGCCTGAAGTTCTCGATGAACGAGCTGAAGTTGAGAGTTATTACTGAATCATGTTGACCTTTACAAATCTAAAAATAATCTATAATCCTAAGTAATGTGACTAATATGTCAAGAAATTAAAGATTTGTTTAAAAAATCAATACAAAGAGTATTGTCTACTTCAAGAGAATAAATCCTCCTTTACAAAGACATAGGACAGATTAGAGGTAGCAATTCGCAAACCCCTGGCTACTTCATGAGGTAAGGGGATGAGAACCTGGGAAAATCTAGCGAGAACTCTCCTCAACTCCCCATTCCCCTACCAAATAGGTAAATCGGCAGCTAACCTAAACTAACGTTCTATGCTGCAACGGGTTCTGGAGCATCCTTTGGCATTTCTTCTGGAACACCATCTTGTACAAGTGAGGGAGATTTTCCGCCTTTCTGGACGAGATTACCAACCATAGCAAGCATTGCATTTACCTTACGAGTCCGCCACTCATCAATCAGTCGTTCGACAGCATCAGCAGGCAAACGACGTTCCAATGCCTCTCGAAGATAAGCAGCGTGTCCGGTTTCATCTTGAGCAACGCTGAGGATACTTTTTTTGAGGTTGCGGCTAGTGGGTTCGTCTTCGGGTAACACGTTAGCCATGCGAACAAAGTCTTTGCTAGCGTCTAGTTCCAGAATGTAGGTACTAGCCATGAACGCAATCCAGTCAATGTTCTGGGGTTTCATGTCCTCTTGGGAGTAGCCCTCAAAGTAAGTGGCAAAGAAGGGACTACGTTGGCGTTCATTCGGCTTGCCGTCTTCAGTGGCTTTGGGTAAGTTCTTGAAGTCGATGACTTGTTTGTTGAGCTGTTTCAATCCGTGGGCAAAAATTTGACCGTGGCGTTCTTCGTCTGACGCATGACGAGCCAGTTTTTCTGCAAGCCAGGTATCGCCTTCAGAAGCCGCTCGCTCACTCAGGGTTTTGAGAAAGGGAACCGAACCCGATTCTGCTAACTGAAACCCAGCAAGAACATTAGGGCGCGTTTTGGGGTCACGCAGACTGCTAGCAGAGTAGTAAGCAACGGCGCTTGACCCGACTAAGTGCAGAATGTGAGTTAAGAAGTTCATAAGATACTGATAAGCGTGTATAAAGCTTACAACTGTAATGCTAGCTTGGTTTTCTGGTTGCGATCGCTGAGACTGATACGGCTGAACGGCACTAATACTTATCAATTTTTCGCTTTTAGTTCATTAAACCTTCGCAATACCCTGCAAGTTTTGCTTTGTTCCAGGGAGTACCCACTTGGCTTTAGATTGGCGCAAAATGTAGGTACACTCAAAGATTCACCCATGATGCTCTCATGGCAGCGCGTAGCTCATTCTTTTCTGTGATGGTTATGAATATTAAACGCACCCTGCTCACCACAATGGCTCTGTTAACCACAACCAGTCTGGGTACGACTGCCTATGCTGAAAATCTACAACATACCCAACAGTTACTTTCTACTCAGCAATGTCCACAATGTGACCTTACTAGTGCTGGTTTAGTTTTGGCTAACTTAGCTGGGGCAGACTTGAGTGGAGCAGACTTAAGTCGTGCTAATCTCAGTGGTGCGAATTTGACAGGGGCTGACCTTAGCGGTGCAAACCTTACTGGTGCTTCTCTGAATCGGGCAAACCTGACTGGAGCGAATTTGAGTGGAGCAAACCTCACTAGCACTGACCTCAGAAATGCCTTGCTTGTCAATGCCCAGTTATTCGGTGTCAGTCTGAGTACCGCTTATGTGCAAGGAACCATTGGCATCCCTCAATATGCAGGAACAGCAGAAGATTTCTACGCTTGGGGTGTCGTTGAAGCCGAAAGAGGCAATTATACCGCTGCGATCGAGAATTATAATCAAGCGCTGATTATCAAACCCGACTTTGCTCCAGCATACCTCGGTCGTGGAGTTGCCTATTTCCGCCTCAGAGATGTAGCTAAAGCGACTGAAGATGCAAATAAAGCCGGTGAACTCTTTACCACCCAAGGCAATACAGAGGGCTACCAGACATCACAGAATGTGATTCAAGCGATTGAAGTTGCCCAGAACCCTCCCAAAGCCCGAAGAGGGGGCTTTTCTTTAGGGGGAGCTTTAGTCTCTATCGGTTCGCTGCTGTTTAAGTTAATTTCGCCGTTTTAAGCGTTCAGCTATCAGGTTTTTTGATTGGGAGGTAGGGGAGAGTTTTACCTGAACTAAAACTTGCAGTCTGTGTATGCCAACACCAGCAACGAAATCACGTCAAGCTACTTTTAGCGCTACATAGAGCAGACTTGGCTCAAGTTACAGATGCTGATACGAACACTGTAGTTGAGAAATAAACGGTTAAGGTGGATACACTTTGACAGCATTTACCAATGAGGAGTTATGGTACAGATTTCTCGTCGTCAGTTCTTTCAATTTGCTGGTTCTACTCTGGCAACCTTGGGATTAAGCCAGCTTAACATTCAACGACAGGCTGAAAGCTACGGAAAAGTCCTGGCACAAAGTACGCCTCGTAAACTGGCATTGCTCGTTGGCATTAATGAGTATCCATCTCAACCTCTGCAAGGATGTGTGAATGATATGGAGTTGCAGCGACATCTGCTCATCCACCGCTTTGGTTTTAATCCCCAAGATATCCACACCCTGACGGATGGGCAAGCAACTCGCCAAGGTATTCTAGAGGCATTTGAAGAACATTTAATCAAGCAAGCCAAGCCTGGGGATGTGGTGGTGTATCACTACTCAGGGCATGGTTCTCGCGTTTTCGATCCAGATCCCCTTGTGGTTGAGCCAGGTAACAATAGTGGAACCAATGGTACTTTTGTTCCAGTTAATCATGGAAAAATTGATCAGTACCCAGAACAAGGCGGTGTTGTAGAGGACATTATGGGACACACATTGTTCCTGCTGATGTTAGCTCTCAAAAGTGAAAATTTCACGGCTGTTCTAGATAGTTGTTACTCAGGCGGTGCTACTAGAGATGTTCGGGTTCGGGCGCGAGATAATCAAGGCAAGAATTTACAAGTTTCTCCAGGAGAAAAATCGTACCAAGAGCAGTGGTTGTCACGGCTAAATCTTAAGAGAGAAGATTTTGTCAAGCTGTATCGGACGGGAGTGGCGAAAGGTGTTGTCCTAGCCGCAACAGACCCAAATCAACTGGCGATCGATCTACCGTGGAATGGCTTCAATGTAGGAGTTTTTACTTATCTATTAACACAGTATCTCTGGCAGCAAACGAGTACGCCTGAAAATGCGATCGCCTACACTGTTGAAAACATACCAAAAGACTACAACCAAACTCCCCTTACAGAGGTGAAAGTTGGGAGTGGGTATGAAAAGCAACCCATCTATTTCACCAATACCTCAAGTCCGACAGCGGATGCAGTTGTTACAGAGGTGAAGGGGAATCAAGTGAAGTTGTGGTTGGGTGGAGTAAACCCAGCAGCTATGAAAGCTGTAAGGCAGGGCACAGTGTTTACCAGTATCCTTGCTAAGGGAAGTAGTTCGGGACAGGTGACACTGCAATCTCGCGACTCCTCAAACGGCTTAATTGGCATAGCGACGGTGGAGGGGGTTGTTCGACAAGGGACGCTGTTAAAGGCAGAGGGCTTAGGATGAACTTAAAAGCGTAGAGGTTCTTCCTATGTCAGTGAGTCCTATTACTGATCTTCCCCCTTTAGAAAACGGCGATTGCTTAACTCGCCAAGAATTTGAGCGTCGCTATACAGCAATGGCGCATATTAAAAAAGCTGAATTAATTGAAGGAGTAGCCTCCGTAGCTTCACCTGGCATTTGGTTCATCCCCAAGAATTGCTATTCAACTTTCAGCTCACAAAGTTGTTCGAGCTAGACTGTGGTTAAACTCAGTCGTCTATCACCAACAGATTGCCGAAACTTATGGCTACTTTCAGCGCTGCTGTCGATTTATCCAGCGTGTTTCCTAATTATGAGGATTGAAGTAGCTTGTTTTTAAGAATAAGCATCGCCTTTAAGCCGTGTTTAGTGTGCCGCATTTTAGAAGTGAAGAATGCCGTCAGGCTCGAAAACTCTTGCCAATGCTTGCATAACCTAGTGGCTCTGAGAGATAGACAATAGGATAAAGGATTGAGGGCGAGGGCAATATGAAGGGAAAAGCACGAGTCCGGAGAATACTACCGTTGGCTGTTACACTCATCGGGGTCATGGGGTTACTGGCAAGAGTGCCAGCACCAGTGGTAGGACAAACGAATCCCCCCCAGTCAGCCCAACAGTCAGTGGAATTGGAGGAAGCCGAACGGCTAAGTGAACAGGCAGTTCAGCTTTACCAGCAAGGGCAGTACGCTGCTGCCATTCCTCTGGCAGAACGCGCCCTCGCCATCCGGGAGAAAGTGCTGGGCGAAGAGCATTCTCTTGTTGCCACCAGTCTCAACAATCTGGCATTGCTGTACCAGGCACAGGGGAACTACAGCCAAGCCGAACCTCTTTACCAACGCTCCTTGGCAATCTATGAGAAAGTGCTGGGCAAGGAGCATTCTCTTGTTGCCACCAGTCTCAACAATCTGGCATTGCTGTACCAGGCACAGGGGAACTACAGCCAAGCCGAACCTCTTTACCAACGCTCCTTGGCAATCTATGAGAAAGTGCTGGGCAAGGAGCATCCCGATGTTGCCACCAGTCTCAACAATCTGGCATTGCTGTACCGGGCACAGGGGAACTACAGCCAAGCCGAACCTCTTTACCAACGCTCTTTGGCAAT
>NZ_JCACKQ010000089.1:0-16027 GCF_059505465.1 Symplocastrum torsivum
GACTTTTGGCTGTAACTGGTGTTTGTGTTTACCCACTCATTGAAGCGATCGCAGTGGGGCTTGATTTCTTCTAGGGTCTTAAGGTCTTTAGTTGCGTCGAATAACTCGTCTATCTTTGCTTGTAGTGCTTTAGACATTTGTGGTTAGTGCCTTGTTGTAACCTGTTATCAGTTTAGCTAACTGGTTAGGTAATGTCAAGAACAGGTTGCGAAATTGTCTAACTAGTTGAGGGGAAGGATGAGGGCTTCTGGTAACGCCACCCCCTGTAATAGCTTTAATGCTAATGAAGGGGGGGGCGTTACCTTTTGAACTGCCAAGAGTCGCATGGGGTAAGCGTTGTAGCGATTAAGGCTTTTTTGTCTTTTGCGTAAAATGCTTTTGTGTGAAGGTGCTGTTCTGGCAAACTTTTTTAGTGCATCACCACTTTGGGTAACGTGACGGATATTGATACGGTTAAGGGACTATTACAACCCAAAACAAGAACCTCCGACTATAGCCGTGAATGTTTTAAGTTTTGTGACATTTGAAATTCCGAAAACAAGGGTTCTAGGAATTAGCCCTTTTTCTGCTCAATTCCTGGAATCGACCCGCTAAACGCTTCTCTCGCTCGAAATTATCGGAAGTTCAATTTAACCCTTCGTTACATTCCCTAATTTCCTTTCAACCGTTGCTTAATACTTGCTGGCAGGGGCAACAGCAAGCCATCCAATAACAGATGATTTAATGCCGACAACTCGACTCCCACAAAAAACGCGATCGCCTTAAACATTCCGCAAATATCTAGCTGACTCTTGTAGTTAAAGCTGACATCTTTAATCAAAACAGCTAAGTAGCTGTTCTCTACTAACAATCGGGGATAGTAACAATGACGATAAATGATGGAACATACTATGGAACAGTTGGAGACGATTTCTGGCAGCTAAGCCTTGATACTCCAATAGGATATGGTCGTGCTGGAAATGATACGTTGTACGGCAGTGATGACAGCGAAGATACTCTGTACGGCAACAGAGGAAATGATACTTTGGTCGGGAATGATGGCAGCGATATTCTTGTTGGAGGGTATGGCTTTGATACTTTGTATGGTGGTGATGGTGCTGATGATCTCAATGGTGGTGCTGGCAATGATTACCTAAATGGTTTCTATACCATTCCCGCAGACATTGGGATTGAGTCTGACACTCTAGAAGGGGGTACAGGTGCAGACACTTTTGTTCTCGGTGAGGACTTTGTTTACTATAACGATCCGGGGAATGTAGCATACGCTACGATTGTAGATTTCAGCCGAGCAGAAGGCGATAAAATTCAAGTGTTTGGTAGCATCTTTGACTACTCGCTTGAGGCAAGCGCTTCTGGAGGTACACAAATTAGCCGTAACGGTAATTTGATTGCTGTTGTGGAAAACGTAAACGTAATTGATCTCAGTTCGGAATTAGACTTCAGCTTTGTCTAAAACATTTATTAATTTCCTTTCAGTCGTTGTTTGATACTGGCTGGCCATGGTATGAGCAAACCATCCAGTAGCAGATGATTCAGAGCCGACAACTCTACACCAACTAGAAACGCAATCGCCTTTTGCCAAGTGATAACCCACTGGACTTGTTGCAAGCCTGGAAAGATAAACCAGAAGGGTAAGAGTAAAGCAGCAAGGTATAGCAACCGGACAACTGAGCCGACAATGACCCCATGTGAGAGCCAATGACGGTGGCAAGGAATGAGCTTCTGGTAAGGCAACCAAAGTACTCTCAATACTCCCCAACGTTTAAATGGCTTGCTAATTAAATCTAAGTCTGGACTAAGGTAAAGACCGCCTACAAGATGAGCCGATGCTGCGACTATTCCCAGTTCAATCGAGTAAGAAACGCCAATAATTCCAACGATGGGAGAGGCGAATAAGATTGAGCGATCGTGATTTTTACCGCTAGCGATAACACACCTCCTTACGTCTTCCATCCTTAACAGTCAATGCTCTTTCGACCGACCAACCCTGTTTTCTTAGTCGTGTTCTCAGCAGAGCATAGGGTAAACCTTTTTCATCAGCCCATTCTTGCAACGTCTTTGTTTCACCCTTGAATTCCAGAGTTATTGTGGTTGACCTGTTTCTTGTTTGGGTTAAACGGCTTGACCATCTACAGTTTTCAGGATTGTAACCTTTGCTATTGTCAATCCTGTCTAGTGTTTTCCCTTTGGGTCTTTCACCCATATCAGCTAGAAAATTTTCAAAGTTGTGCCACTTATCACATACGACAATACCTTTGCCACCATATCGCTCGTAGGCTTCATGCTTGGAGCTGTAGCATCTTTGCATCATTGAATTCCATGAGCGATACTCTTCAGTCTTTGACATCCCGTGAGTTTTTCTGATGTATTTTTTGTTGCGTTCAACTGTTTTTTCTCGGTTGTAGCAACCACAAGAGGTAGTATGACTTCTATTTAAATCTGCTACATCTACACCGTTTTTATGATTGCCACAATCACATAAACAGTCACAAACTGTTTGTCCCCTTTTACCTTTTCTCGTTCCGATAACAACCAGTCTGCCATACCTACGTTCAATGTAATTTTTGCTTGCCATTACTCAATAAGCTCCAAGATTTGAGGCAATTCCGAAATCTATTCGAGTAGTAAAAGCATTTGGATTCAGTCGGTGAAATTCCTCTGAGTCGCAGTTCTTATGATGCCAATCATTAAGCAGCTCTTGAAAGTTATCTGAAGATTGAATCTTGTCAGGATGGTTAGTCGTGTCCTCAAGATAATGAACGTAAAGTGAGTATCTTCTCTTCATTCCATCAGCCTCTACTTCCACACCATTTTTCCTTCTACTCGCCTCGCTCCACAGTCTGTACATTTGTACCTGTTTTGGCTCTGAGGCTTAACGTTAGCACTGCCACATTCAGGACAATGGGGTAAGCTTTCCTGAACCCCTATAGGTGATTTTTCCGGCTGGGATGGAACACGGGAAACGCTTGTCGTTACTGGGCTTGAGTCAGCAGTGGGAGAAACACGGGAAAACACATTCCCGGTCTGCCCATCCCTAAATTGACGGGCTAACTGCCGTGTTTCTTCAACAACTTCAGTATCAAATCGAACCGTGTCCAGATTAGGCAAAAAGTAGAGTTTAGGACTCCGAGAATCGACAACTAAGGCGACTCTAAGCAACCTTGCATCATCAGTAATTAACTCATTTTTGTGGTCTATATATTCCTCAATCTCATCTAGATTGCGGCTCAACTTAGCAAGATTAGATTCGCTGTTTTTACCCTTGCCGTAAGTGTTTAGATAGTGCCTAATCTTGGGAATGCCTATGATGATTTCAGTGAACAGAGAGCGGTCATCATTGGTGAATCCTGGTATCTGCTTAGTCATCACCGACTGACCGCTAAGAATCCAGCCAACATTGTTGTGTCCACCTTGCTTAAGAAGTGTCTTGAGGCTATTGGCAAGCGCTTGTGGGTCACTGGCAGAATTAACGGTATTATCGAACTCATCCCAACACCAAATCTGAAAGAACTGCTCAGCATAGGCGACATTCTGCTTACGATATTCCCAGTCATCAATGGCATCTTGAAACGATTTAATTGCAGCGGTTTCCGTTCCGTACTTGAGGAACAAATCAAGCGGATAATCACTGTCTTTCAGTGATGAGTTGACACCGGGGTAACTCACAGTAACCAGCGTGTGAGCAACCTTGGCACCCTTAGCCGTGTTGCCGCGACGTGTGCCAGCTTTAAGAATCTCCGAGAGCATCACCGCTGCCGTGGGAGTCTTACCCATACCCGGATCGGCAATCAAGCGGAAGCGTACCGGATGCGAGGTGATGTAGTTAACGAACTCTTCAGCACTACCCACATAAAGACCAATATCACTCGCTTTGACTGCTGGCTGTTGTCGGAACGTTAGGACAATCAAATCCCCTACTTCAAGCTTTCGGATAGCTGTAATTTTGTGGATACCCAGCCGCCTTGCTAAATGCTCTGAATGCCGTCTCAGACCCTCTACGACCGCTTCAGGGGGAATCGAGCGGCTGTAACCATAACCAACGTCTGTAGAACCATCTGACTTAACGTTGAACCCTTTAACAGCCAGGGGGATTTGTAAATCAGAGAAGATGAGCTTAGCTAACTCATTTGCTATTCTGCCCTCAATAGCAAAGCCAAAAGCATTATTTACTTCCGGCTCCAACAAATCACCGTTTAATTGGTGTTGCAATCTGCCAACTTTCTCGTGTAGCAGTTCGATTTGCTCTAAGTAGTGACCGCGCTCTGTCTCAACTGACTGCCCTAACTCATCTAAGTTTTGGTTGTAGGCACTGGCTAGGCTGGTGATGAGTTCGCGCTTTTGTTCGTGGCTTACTGCGACTTTTTGACCCCAAGATTGCAACCGCTTGAACAATGCCATTGCCTTGCTGGTAATGGCATCATGTTCATCAAAGATTCTCTGAATTTCTTCACGCTTTGCCGCTTGAAATCTTTCCTCAGCCTCAGCCTCTACCTTCTCTTCAAAGTCAGTCTCTAACTCTTCAATCTCCAGTTGCAACGCCTCAGCAGTCTCTTGAGCCGTCTTTAGTTCCTGTTGTAGTTGGGTGATAGTAGGCTGTACTTTTTCAGCGTAAACAATCAACTGATGACGGTGAACATTGACATCCTCTAAGACTGCCCTAACTGATGCGAGTTCAGTAGCCAGTTCACTATTTTTCTTGCTCAACTCCGTCAACTTTGACTGATTCTGAGTTAACTTACCGATAGCCTCAAATACAGTAGATTCAGCTTCTTTAGCTTTGCTTTCTGCTTTGCTAGCCTTGCTCTCAGCCTCATTAATGCGTCTAGTAGCTTTGCCATCTACAACTAGATGCAGACCTGCAACAGTAGGGAGACTTAACAGGGTAGCCAGTGTGATTGTCTGCCCTGCATTCTTGAAGCTTGAGCTTAGCAGGGTGGCAGCACATAGACTCACAACGCCAGCACCAACGGAGAAGATAACTTGACTAGTGCGAGATCATTTCATTACTTCCATTTTTTTTTCGATGTAGTCAAAACTGTGGGGTATCTTCGCCGATACCCCTTTTTTGCTGTTTATTTAGCTGCAACTAGTCCAGTCAGTTGCTTCCGGAATTGGTCAAGGGAGCTTTGCTTCTCTCTGGTCTGTTCGCTGGCTAAATCGGCGGCTATCCGCGCTTGCTCTAGCTTTTCGTTCATCTCTTGCTCGGAGTAACCTGCTTTAGTCTGGTCAACAGTAGTCTTGTGCTGGTTTGTTCCGAGTGCAATTGACTTCTGCGAGGTGTTTTCGACTTGAGATTGATAATCCAGGTAGTCACCCTTAACCGCTTCCAGCGCTGTTGCTGCTTTGATTCCGGCTCCAAATGCCTTGGCTTGCTTGCCAATTACAGTGAATTTCTCACGGGTAAGATCGAAGCCTAATCCAGTCAGCTTGAGCGCTCTGATTCCACCTTGGTAGATTCCCTCTCTCACGTCATAGTCAGTTTGAGAGACTTGAGGGATTGAGGTAGGAGGATTTAGCGGGTCTGATACTTGGTAACTCTCAGGACTGAATTGAGGCATTTGAGCCGCAATCTGATCAGGTATTAGTGAAGGTAAGCCGGGTACTGTTACAGATGCGATCGCGTTGCCTTTAGTTGGGGTGATTGTCGTGGTGGGAGTAGAACCCGATTTAGCAGGGGTAGAGGTTTTAGCTGGCTTTGCTGCTTTGGGTGGTTTGGCAACTCGTTTAGCTGCTTTCTTTCCCGCTCGTGCTTTTGTCGCGTCACGTAAACTAGGCATTTTTCAAAAATCTCCGAGTATTCAGTAAGGACGTGTAGAGAATTTGCAACTCTCGGAATTGAGCATCAATCGTGTCAAATTCAGTAGCCAGCGCTTCATCAAGGTCATACTGGTCTAGAACTTCGGCTAGCTCATCCTCATCAGTCTTGAATTCTTCAATTTGGTTCGATAGTTGGTCATCCATGATTTGACTCTCAATAGAGTGAGTGCCAGCCGTGATTGGTTCATGGCTGGCAATGATTTGTGCTTACTTGGCTTTTGGTTGAATACTGCTGACTTGCTTGGTTTCTCCGTTGTCGTAACGGATCGTTGTCGTTACATTCACCCAAGCGGAATTCTTAGCAGTGGACTGGTCTGTTGATGTGATTTGCTTGTCAGACATAATTAAGGGTGATTCCTTTCAATGGAGTGTTTGGAGTCAGAGGGCGATCGCGTAACTTTGGTCGGTTGTGGCGATCGCTTCTCTATTGGTCGGGTTGGTCGTCGCAGTGTTCAATAGCTGCTGATGTTGCATTGAGAGCATCACAGACGGCTGTGAATAGCTGTGCGTAACGCTTTGATAGTCCGGTGCTTTCCAGGTAATGATGGGAAAACGTAAGGTTTTCAACGACTTCGAGTAGCTTGTCTTGGACGATTGATAGATGCTCTGAGTCAGACGGAACACTGGGAATCATGCCTTGCGTTGGTGATTGTTGCCATTGCTGAAAAGCTTGCACTAGTGCATTCCTCCACAAAAAGCTGTTGCAAAGCTTGGGTCTGATGGGTCTAGATCGAGCGGTTGAAAGAGAAAGGCTTTGAATCGTTGCAGTAGTTTCACTTGAGTTTGCTCCTGAATTGAGATGTTGTAGGCAGATTGGAGGGATTGAGAATCTTTGAAAACTAACAGTTTGATTAATAGTCGTTCGAGTTCAGCAAGTTCTCTAGGTGTGAAAGCTCTACGGGTAAATCGACTCCGTTCAGCCAAGCATTCTCCACAATCTCTGCTGTGGCGCTCTCCAGTTTTCCCAGTGTCGGCTCAATTTTCTGACGTAACTCTTCCATGATTTCGGCATTAGAATCAATACCTAATTCAGCTAATAGCTGGATAGGGTCAAAACCAGATTCAGAGCTAATCTCAGATGTGAGTTGACCAACTTTACGCACCAAAGCTTCACCCTTTACCTTGCGGTAGGTTAAGTCTTCGGCAGCTAGTTCAATAGTTGCCAGTTGAGCGCCTGACTTCTGACCTTTACGAGCGTGTAGCGCTTGCTTAATTTGGACATCACTAGCGGCTAGTTGCTGCGAGTTTTGGTCAGAGTTTTTGAGAGCTTCTGACTTCTTTTTGGTGAGGGCTGTAGAACGCCTTGAGCGCTTCTTAGGTTGCTCAGTTGGCTCTTCCAAGATAGGCGGTTCTACGGACTTCTCAAGAGCTTCTGAGGCAATTTCTTGCTCAAATTCCAAAGCTCGAACGCTGTTAAATGCCTCTACCTGATTTTTGAATTCAGCTAACAGCGGTTCATGCTCAATTGGTACTGTTTCCCAGACCATAGCTTCAGGCAGTTCTAGCCGTTCGCTGAATAGTTCTAACAAGCGGATTTCAGCAACGCCAACGATTTCAGCGGCTTCATCAATTCGCTTCTCTACGGGTGTATCCAGAATCATCTTCATACCTTGCTCTGCTGTTGTGATTTCTTGAGACTTCTTAGAACGCAATGCCATTTGAGTTACTTCCTTGATTGATGAGTGAACTATGAATTGTGAGATTGCATCTCTTGCCAAGCGGCTTTAGAGAGTTGATGTGATTGCTTGATAGCAGTAGCTTTTACTACCTTGCGGTAGGCAGTGCCATTCAAATCGCTCTTAATCGTGCGTCCTAGTGTTATTAGCTGGCATACGACCCAGAATTGATATTGAGAGAGTGAAATCCCTGATTTTATAGAGCCGTCCTGATTGCGAGGGCATTCCTTGAGATAGTCGGGAACGACTACGGCAATGGTTTCGGCGTAGTCTTTTACAGTTTTGCGGTCTGAGCATAAATGCCTAGCAACTGCCCTCTGACTCCATCGTGTCTTTTGTGGTAACAAGTCTTTTTGTACTGTTTGCATCCTTTTCCTTGTTTCAGGTGTCTACCAGATAGCACTCACCCATCTACCAAGGGGCTTTATGGAGTGGAGGTGAGGGAACGCTTACAAGCCTTATCGCTGCGTTGTAGTTTCCTCTCACCCATCAGCTATTTAGAGCTTTGGTTGGGTGGTGGGTTGGTGCTTATACCGCTATAGTAGAGATAAGTAACGGCAAGTGTCAATCAGATAGAGGTTAAATAGCGGCAAAAGCTGACAAATAGCGGAAAATAGCAGTAACGGTTATGAATACTGCTATCGTGACGACTAAAAAACCAAAGATCTCGATTTACTTGTCAGAGGAGCAAAAAGGCGAACTCGATGAATGGGCTAAGGAGGAAAAGCGAAGCGTTAGCAACCTGATCTCGGTACTAGTAGATGAAGCGCTGGAAAACAGAAAAGAGAAGAAGAGCAAAAAATGACCCCAGCCAAGATCCATCTGCTCACTATCACACCCCTTGGCATCCTGATTGTGTATTTCACCAATGGCGGCTGCTGGCAGTTCCGAGTCCTTAACGATGGCTCTATATATGGACACAGCAAAACTTACTACACAGTTGAGGCGGCTGAGAGAGCAGGTAGAGAGTGGGTAGGGTCTGGATGGTAGAGGCGATCATGCTTCTCGCTTTAAGTAGAAAATTAATAAAGGATCACAATGTCTTTCCCGTATGGACAAATTAAGCCACTACCTACTAAACACATACCTGAATCAGATTGGCGTTTTGCCTTTGAGCAAATTCAGCTAACAATAACAACCAATTCCTACAATTCACCAATTTTTGCTCACACTCAACCAGCTTTCATAGGCTCTAAAAGTGAAGCCTTAAAAGCTGAAGCTAAACAAGTTGAGCAGATGAATATCGATATGTTGCAACTTGCTCTCTATCGAGTTTGTCAGCAGTACATAGACCCTCTAACTTACAAATTTCCCTGTCGCCTGGAAAAAGCACAACGGGCATACTTAGAAGCTTGGGGGGACTATTGGTATCAGTTGCTTCGCCTCTGTGAGCGTTTACACTCCTATCAAAATTTTGGCTATCAGAACGCTGCTCACTGGTTCATGTGTCTTGTCAATGAGTGGCATAACACAAAGATTTTAAGCATTGCTGTAGGAAATGTAAAAGGCGGTCGCAGTGCCTTGATCGACTTGATCAACGATGACCTAAAAAATCTTAAAGAAGGATCGCTAAGTGAGGTTGCCGATCTCCCTATCCGCAATGCCCTATTTAAGATAGCTCTTAACAGCCTTGGAGGAACTAAATCTCAGTTGCGCCGCCAATACTGGCAACCATTCTTAAAAGCCTACGTGGCTTGGCGTGATCAAATTAAGACAAACTCTTGCATCTGTTCGATTGCTCAAACAACCGACAAGCAAGGACGGCTACGTTTCCAAATTAATAGAGGAACCAAGTTAGGCAAAGGAAAAAGCTACTTAAACAAATGGAAAGACAAGCCTTTATAGCTATAGGTTATAGTTTGAGCCAAAGTTTTCAAAAAAAACTTAACTTCCACACCAACGCAAAATCAAGGGTTTCAGAAATTAATTTCTAAAAACGACCCCCTTGAAAAAAGGGATTATTATCCTCTTAGAACTGATAAATCTTCGGACAATGACCCCTCTTAAAGAAATTCAGCGACTTGATGAAGCAAAAACCAGACCAGATCACACACTCTCACAACGAATCAAACCCCGTCGCCAGCGACGGGCAGAACTTCGCAAACTACAAAAGCCAATCTCATCCAGAAAACCTGCTGCCTAGAAAAAGTCGGCTCTCTGTCTCACTTGCCTAACGGGTAGTTTACAGCTACTCCACAAGCGGAAAAAAAGCCAACAGTAATTCATTTCATTTACATCCAGGATAAGCTACTTCAGCTTGTCCCCGCAGGCAAAAAAGACAGAAGCCGATGTGCCGTTTACCCTTAGCACACCGACTTCTTATGAAAGAAAATTATCTTCTAACCCCTATTTTACAGGGAAATCTCCCCAAGGGGCAACGCTCCCAGCAATGCCTCAACCCAATCTGCAAGTACTTAACTCAACCACGTTACCCCTACAAGCTGAATCAAAAAAGCCTTATTAAAGGTTTAGCAGCGGTTAACAAATGGTTTGACAAATTTGAGGAAAATCCGCTCGACACCTCCAGATTAGGGCAGCTTATATTACTCGTCTTAAGCCACACCGTTTTGCTCACAGACCCAGAAGGCTACAGGCTTCAGATTAGCCAGGGTAACTTGACGTTAAATTGCCCTCTGACTTGGTTTTATGAAGGGGGTAACGGCTGATGATTACTACCCCTAATTCGGCTGTACAGCAAACAATTGAGCAATTACTCTTCCTCGGTTGTCCACCTATCCCAGTTGCACCCAAGCAAGACCCTAAACAGGATTGGTGCCATAGGGTAAGCAAAACAAAGGATGGCGGTAATTCTTGCATTGTTGGTAAGGATTTTAACCCTATCCCCAAATTTACCGGGAAAAATCCCAGTAATTTAGATAGAAAGGGTAAGCCTTGGATTTGCAAGCATGGTAAGTTCCAAGACCGTCTACCCGCTCCTTACGAACTTAAGAGATTTTTCTGTAACCCCAATACTGGCATCGGAACTCTAGGGGGTCATGGCGGTATCGTCTGGCTTGACTTTGACGCTAAGAACTACGACTCTCAAGAGGCTTGTGATTCTGATGTAGAAAGCCTCATCAGCCGTTACAGCTTACAAGATAGCTGGATTGAAAGGACTGGCAGCGGTGGTTGGAGGATAGCCGTCAAACCCCAACAGAAGCCAAACTTCACCAATTTTGCAACCACTCCCAACGGTAAGCATATCGGTGAAGCAATATCTGATGGTCGCTTCACTGTCCTAGCTCCCACGATTCACCCCAACGGCACTCCTTATCGTCGCATTGGTTGGGGTAATCCTATCGAGGTTGAGTCACTAGAGGCGATCGGCATTTACCCCAGTAAAGATGAGGTAGAGCAGACAGAGCGCAAACAGCACAGAGAGAAGCGTAAAGCTTCAGACCCTACCTACGGGACTCCTAGCAGCCCTCAAGACAACTGCTGGGATATTCGCAACTTTGTCCACTATCTTGAAAGCTATGCCGAAATGAAGGACGGTTGGGCTTCTGCTAGATGCCCCAATCACAACGGCAATAGTCACACTAGCTTCAGAGTCAATCTGGCAACCGGACAATTTAAGCCTTGGTGCGGTTGTAGCACTAAACAGGTTTATCATTCCGCTCTGGCAGTTGCTCAAAACTATGGCTATGAACTGCCAAAAGTAGAAAAGAAAACTCAGGAAAGCAAACCCAAAGCACAGAAGAAGGCATCAGAACCAACAGCAGAAGAAGACGCAATCTTTCAGCAGTTAATAGCACTAAGAGAGCGAGTAGACGGTCAAGACAATATTTTCACCGTAAAAATCTGCGAACAATGGTTAGAAGGGAAACTAGAAAGTTTAGTTAAACCAGGGGCAATAAATATTGTTGTCGCTTATAAAGGTTGTGGCAAAACCAAGGGAGTTAAACCCGTAATCTCTAAAGCCAAAGCAGGTTATGCAGTTTTTCACTTGGTAGCACTAGGGAAAAGCGCTAGCAACAACCTAAACTTGGTTTGGCATGAAGACCAAAACTCATACGATATCAAAATAGGTGTTACAGCTAAAAGTCTTTGGAAATTAACACCGGAACGATTAAACAGAGATGATAGTTTCTTTTTTATTGATGAAATTGATGCAGTCCTAGAGCAAATCATGTCGAAGCTAGGAAATACTGACGGATTACGCCCAACAACGTTGTCGATATTAGAAGAGGATCTAACATCTACAAGCTACGGAGGAGGAACAGTAATCTTAGCCTCAGCCGATGTTACCGATAAGGAAATTGACTACATCCGAGCTATCACACCCGACAACATTCCGATCAACATCATTCACAATACCTACAAGCCACAGTTACCCACAATTAAGGAATTTAAAGGAGACAAACCCGATCTAGTCGTGGCAGAAATCATCAGAGAATTAGAGTCTATTAAGTGGGATGAACAGGGAAATCCTACACGAGGCATTATTGTCAATGATGATTTAAAGGGCGGAGTATTTGGGGCAAAAACTATTGCGGATTATGTCAGGGTAAAACATCCCGAATGGCAAAATTATATTTGGGAAATTACCAGTGATACTTCAGGCACTCCCGAAGTCACTGAATACCTCAAAAATATCAATGAAGCTAGCAAGAAAACTTTATTACTTAGCTGCTCTCCATCAGTCACGGCTGGTTTCTCCATTGAGAACGGGCATTTTAAGACGACTTACGGCTTAAGCAATGGCATCCACACGGCTAAGGATTTTAGTCAAAGTCTAGTCAGAAATCGAGGCTGTAAGGATATCAGGATTTGGGCGGCTGAACAAGGTTTCACCTATGCAGCTAATCGCTCTCCTGACCCCAAGGCAATTAGAGGATGGTATTTCAATAATTACCAGGCAAACGTCAGACATTTACGCAGCTATGACACACAATACAACCCACTCACTAACGAGTGGAATAGTCCACACTTTGAGCTTAAATGCCAGCAAGAGGCTTACCGTAACGGGTGCATGAGACATCTCAGAAGACGTGTAGAACAGCACCTAGAGAATGAAGGCTACACGCTTGAAGAATACAATGCTGACCAACTTAAACCACAGGCAGAACTCGCAGTAGCTAACCTCACAACAATCAACTTTGGCAACCAATTGAAAGAGGCTACCGCGATCGCCGCTAAACGGCTGATGACTGAAGAGGAATACAGAGCAACCCGTGAAGAAAAAGACCCAGATATTCTCAGAGAACGGGAAAAATACCGCCTCAATAGAACCTATGGGGAAGAGTTAGCCTCTGTAGTCGAACTAGTGTTACGCATACCCAATACTGATGAGAAAGAAGAGTTAAGCGGCTATGAGGCTCTCTACTTTCTTGACAAGAGAGGGTGGGGAAGCAAGCTGAGAATGCTTTACCTACTCATCCATGCTGAAGGGAAAGACATAGCGGCAAAATTAGATTTAGCCCCTGAAAAGAAACAATTAAAACAACTATACAATCACTTTATTGAGGGGCAACGCTTTGCTGGTGACATTAAATGGAACTCAAGGAAGCGTAAAGCTTTTGAGTTCCTCAAGGTAACTGACTACCTTAGACCAGGGGAGTTTATCACCCCAGACCAACGCAAAAAGCTTGTCTCTAAAGTGAGAAACCATGCAGCCAGTCTTAAAGAGTGCCTTAACTGGACAATCACAAATGAGAAAAAAGATGGCATTCTCTATCGAGAGCTATTTGAAGACCATTTAGGGCTTAACGTTCTATCCAAGCAAGTCAAAGGGCAAAAAGGACGCTCCCAAGCCATTGACCCGCAATCCTGGAAATACTTCGAGCTTTACGCCAAACACCAGGATGAAGTTTATGCCACCGATGAGGATATGCAAGAAGTTGAGCCGTTCAACTGGGCAACACCCCAACCCATCCACCCCCCCAAACACCCCCCAATTCACCCCGATTCTGGTAACGTACCCCCCTGTAATAGCTTTAATGCTAATGTTGGGGGGTACGTTACCTCGTGTGATGCCCAGACCCCGCACGGTGCGCCAGTCCTAGCCGTTTCGCCTCTGGAAGTTTGTGAAAAAAGTTCCGAGCAAAACCTGACACCGACAGAGCTTGCAAAAGAAGCTTTTAAGGGGGTCAACTCAGTGGGAGACTTCCAGAAACTAATTGCTCAATACCCACGAGAAGTTTTAGTAGATGCTGCCGATTTGCAAGATTCACAACCCGAACGGGCAAGGGCTAGGCACTGGCTAGAAGCCACTCAACTAGAGTCAGCAGGGGTGAATAGCTTAGAGGTTGCTCTCACGGCTTCAGAGATTGCTGAGACGAAAGGATTTGATCGGTTGATTCTATGCACCTCACAACAGCACAAGCGACTCGGTTGGACTCACCAACAAGCTCGTGAGCTTCTTATTGCTAGGTACGGGAAAAGGTCGAAACACTTGCTAACTGATGAGGAAATGCTTGATTTATATGATTACTTAAAGACCTTGCCCACACCCGACCCTTCTAGTTCTGGCTAACAAGTAACTGTAAGACGGTCTTATGCTCCCCAGTGTGAGCAGTAAGCAATGTCCCAGCCATGTCACAAGAGAATCATCTTGTGACATGGCTGTACTAACCAACAAAGGCGTGATTATCTTTTGTTAAGTACAGAGCGATCGTGCTACCCCTTAGAAAATCAAGGATTATTGGATGTGTGTGAGTACAGTAAGTACATAAAAAAATCTCAATGATACTCACTCAATCATTGGTCGGAGAGACGTAAAACCTAAAAAAGTTTCAAGAACAGTCTCAAGCTAGGCTATTGAGAAATTCTCATTCATAACTAGAGAATGATTGATAGGCAAACACTTTCAATGGCTCAAAGCCTTTCAGCGCCGAGGTTCTTTCCCAGAATTGAAGGCTAATGAATGCTAGCAATAACATTCAGTACTTTGGGTACATAAGAAAAACTGATGAGACTCGCTCAATAATTGGTCAGATAGGTAAGATGTCCGCTTTTGTCCGCTTTTGTCCTAGAATTTCGGCTTTTGAGACGTAAAAGCAAAAATAGTGCCAATAAAAGTGCCAATCAAGGCAGTTGTGCCAATTTCATATATATAACTAGAGAGTAATTTAGTCTACCCCTAGCAATTCCGTTAAAGAAACTTTTTTAGCTGTTCTTTTGATTGATATTTTGTACCATCAGGTAGTATTGCACCTTCTAGATTCGCATCTTCTAAGTTTGCTTCGTGCAATTCAGCTTTTTTTAGATTAGCCTCTCTTAAGTCAGCTTTACGTAAATTCGCCTTTCCTAAATAAGCTCCTTCTAGATTAGCCTTATGTAAGCACGCCTCTTCTAAATTAGCTTGCAGTAACTGAGCATTGCTTAAATTTGCTTCCTGTAAGAAACTACTACTTAGATCTGCATCATCTAAACAAGCAGAAGAGAAATTAGTACGCCATAGCTTTGCACCTCTTAGTTTTACACTATCTAAGTAAGCCTGTTCCAAATTTGCATACATTAATACCGCTCCGTTTAACATAACTTTTGCTAGGTTTGCTCCTGATAGCTCAAGCACAGCGCCTGCTTCTGATAAAATTACTCCTTCAGCATTTAAATCTTGAAGTGCTTTAATTGTTGCATAGTTATCATTTGTCCCCTGTACTGTTTTAATGATTTGCCAAGCTTCGTAATGCTTTTTTTGTTTACGTTCACTTCCTTCTAAGATGTAGATTACTAAAGCTGTAAAAATACTGATACCCTCAATATTGACTAAAATTGTTGCTAAAAATCCTCTGCTTTCTCCTATAGAAGTGTGCATAAGAATTGCCAAAATAACTACACAGAAGATAACTATTGAATATTTAACAATACTGCTTCTGCGCTTATAGAACCAAGTAATTAGAATTTGGCGCACTTAGGCTCCTCTTGTTTCTTTAATCTTTATTGATGAATCTTAAAAAACAGCATAACTTTTTGATGTTCTTATGCTTTTATTTTTTGCCTTTTTAAGCGCTCCCCAAAAGTGAGCGCTTAAAGAAAAAATTGCTTCAACAGTTCTTTTGAGCTGTATCTAAGGATTTTAGAGCAAGCCCTTTTTTACTTGATCTAAATAATCAAAACAAAACTGAATTCCGATTTCTAGGTAATGTTCCCTAGCAGTACAATTTTCATTTTCTAATTCTTTTAGGTATCTAGCTTTCATACTTTCATCAAAAAGATTTTTATAAGCAGTTTCCAATTTAATATATCGCCTCTGCCTAGCAATTCTTTTCACATATTTTTTTCGAGCTTCATGATTAGAAGTTTCATAGCCATAGAAAGTTGGGTTTAGCTCTGTCATTTCATTATTACGAAATGCATAATCATTAACCCAATGGAGAGCTGCATAAAAGCACATGATAACAGCACAGTCAGGGAAACCATCCTTGGCTGCCTTAGCAGTTATTTCGTTTTTTTCAGCTTGCTGCCGATAGATGCTGTGATTGAGCATTTTTAAAAAGTAACTAGGCAGCTTTGTCCTAAGTTGCTGTTAAACTCTCTAGTGCAGCGAGGCGGAAATAAGTGACCAGTTAAAAAAGGAAGCAAAAAGGGAT
>NZ_JCACKQ010000090.1:0-15593 GCF_059505465.1 Symplocastrum torsivum
AGTCAGGTCTTCGGAATCCAGTAGGAGACATCATCATTCCGATAGAACCTAAGAAGACAGCGTTGAGAGCTATTAAAGAAGCGCTCTGATAAGCCCTGGTGCCTTGGCTGAAGATTTAGGCATAGAACCGAAAGCCTCAAATCTGAGTAATTCAATAAAAACAAGCATTCCAGCCGTCCACCATTGAACCTCAAAACCGAAAAAAAATGCCTTTGAAACTATCCGTCACCATGTCGCTACTCGTGTCCCTGCTGGTAATCGGTTCCTGTACAAGGAAAGAATCAAAGGACTGTGAACGATGTCACGACATTAGAGAGTGTCCTCAATGTCCGATCGGTTTATCTGATATTCCCGACATCGCCGATTACGGGCGATAGCAGCGATAAACTTGCCGCCGCTCCCAATACCTGCTCATCTCTCACTTCCAGGTACGCATTCAATTGCGTTAGGTCCCTATGCCCTGAATAGGTGGCAATCACCCGTATTGGTATATTTTGGTTGCTCATCTGCGTCAGTGCCGTGCGTCTAAACGAGTGAGTTGATACACCATCTATCCCAACACTTTGACAAGCCTTTCTCAATACCCTCGCGGCTGAGTCAGGGTTAAGATGTCCACTCTTGTCGTAGCGACCAGGAAACAGATAAAGGGAACCCGCTTCTGGATAATAGGCGCTCAGGAATGCCCTTAAATCAGCAATGATTGGGATGGTACGAGTCCCTAGTTGCCTTTTAGTGTTGCTTTTTCTGATTGTTAGGTGCGAGCGCACTCGACCCGATTTATCGAAAACATCTTCACTCAGGAGCGTACAGACTTCATTGATTCGAGCGGCACTAAATAACGCTGTTGCGAACAGACAGCGGTATAAAGTTGTTTGCAACCCAGAAGTAAACAACAACTGGATTTCTTGCTGAGTAAGTATCTTCCCTCGGCCGTGTCGGTTTCGCTTCAACTACCACTTTCCTATATCCCTGAAGAATGGTTTACAACAGTCGGGTAGAGTCTGTCCAGTGGGGATGACGGTTGTTACTTGCATTGTACTAACGGCGAAGATTGTATCAAAGTGGTACCACTAGGGAATCACTTTGATACAATCCTCTTCTCTCGTTTTACCTTCTCGTACAAGGCTTCCAGTATCCAGTTATGGCGGCTGGTCTTAGGTTGGCGTTTGCCAACGAGCTGGTCAATCTCTTCAAGTAAGTCAACGGGAATACGGACTCTAACTGATTGGATTTCTTTTTCAGATTCTTCAGAGAGCTTGTCATCTTCAACATTAGCCGCCTGAATCCATTGGTCAGTTTCTTCTGGCTTGGGTCGCTTTCTCAGAGCCATTATTGACGCCTCCTGTTTGGTTTGTGTTTGGTATCAAGCTGAGGGTCAAATAGTGTGTTGTATAGTGCCCAAAGTTCATCAATTGCTTTCGGATTGCGGGGGATATATTCAATTACTGAAACTCCCTTGGCGGTAGCATCTCTCCAAGCTTTACGGTCTACAAGGATGGCATCAATGTAGGTGAGTTGAGTCAGGTCTTGAATTAGTGCGATCGCATCTGTAATGTCTTTGCCCCTAGAGGGCGATTTATTGAGAAAACACAGGGCATGAAGTGATGGGTTGAAAGCACGACCTTCTTCTATTAGGGAAGCCACTTGTTCCAATGCCCAGAGATCGTAGCTAGAGGGAACAACGGGAATGGCATAAACCTGAGAGATGGCGATTGCCGCACGTTGTTCGACCGTATCACGACCGCCAACATCAATAATGATGTCATCATATTTAGAAGCTAAGTGCTGCACCTCATCCCGAACAGCAGTACTCTGCAATTGGATGGCGGTGTAGCCCGTGTCGCTGCTGGCTAGCGTTTCCTTTCGTGCCAGAGTGAAGTCTGAGGCACTGCGTTGTTTGTCGGCGTCAACCAGGAGAACATCATAGCCTTTAGTACTCCTACAGATTGCCAGGTTTGTCGCTAGAGTGGACTTGCCTTCCCCTCCCTTGACACCACCAAGGGTAATAATCATGATGACCGTGTGGTTCCAACGTGGTACCAGAATTGTTCCAAGTTTATACCATCAAGTTGGTTTTAAGGAAAGCTGATTCTTCCGGAGCCGGGTACAAGCCTGTTGAAAAGGAAGGTAAGTAGATGCACCCTGATGAATGCCCTTTGCCTCACGGCGAGGGTTTTTTGTTTGGGACGCAATTCGCTTTGCAGGTGGGCTGAACTGCGTCCCACATTGTTATGGCTTGTCCTTGTCCTCTTCTTCTTCCTCCTCCTCTTTGTGAAGGAAGTCAGCGGCTTTTCCTCCCATCAGCCCGACCACAGCTCCGATACCTGTTTGTCAAGTGGTCAGCCTGTTGCTACCCCAGCTCTTTGAAAGCCACTCCGCTAACTCGCCAGCGCTTCGTAGTTACAGAGGGCACATGACTTGTTAGGCTAAGCCGCTTCCGTAACGGGGTGGCTTAGTTTAACTCATTCTCGTTATTAAGAAGACGAAGCTTACCCCTGATTAAATTGGCAAGCGTAGATTTACGGAATCTTAAAACGTTTTCTCTTTAAATTCCAGTAAAAATGCAGTTTATTATTCAATAATTTTTTATTATTAATATCAAAAATATTTAAATAATTCCTGAGAAAAATCACTTAAATAAGAGGATTTCAATCACCTAAAACCCATAAACAAAAAAGTTTTCATAGGAAGAGTGAATCAAGGCACATCGCCTTGAGCGTCGAAATCAAAACAAGAAGGAGACAAATATGTGTGAACCTGTAACAACCTGTACATTAGGAGCAGCAGCTTTAAAAGGTGTTGCTTATGGAGCTGGGGCGGCACTTGGTGGTGCAGCTATATCAGAAGCTATCAAAGCTGTTAAGGAATCCAGTCCAAGAACCACTTCTCCAAAAGCTGCCACAGCCTAACTAAAAAGGTATTAGCAGTCAACGTTAGGGATTTTTGTTGACACAAAAACACCAGCTAGGTTATCTGACTAACCTAGCTGGTGGACTGAAAAAAGAACTCGTATCACAGATAAAGCAAGGAGTAAAAATGGAATTTTTTCTAACCTTACCACTGGCAATTAAAGTCACTTTGTGCCTCTCAGTGGTTGTCCTAGGAATTTTGTCAGTTTCAGCAGGTGCAACTCTTGTAGTTACAGGGATAGGTCTAGCTGCGGCTGCATGGCCTGTGACAGTAACAATTGCTCTAGGTGGATTATTCGTTATAACTCTCAGCTACTAAACAATCAAATCTTTGGTTGACGCTGTACTTTTTAGGGAATAAAACAGGAAATAAGCTGGTTTATATATCCCTAAAGAGGTGGCTTGAAGCATAACAGCGCTAGAAGCGATCGATTCTAGCGCTCAACGAACGTCGATGAGGTAAAGTGTGGGACTAAGTGAACAAGACACCCGCTCCAAGTTAATTGACCCAACTCTATACCAACGGGGCTGGACTGAGGAGTTAATCAAGCGTGAGGAGAATGCCGGGACGATTGAAATTATCGACGGCGAAGCTCACAAACAAAACAGAGGACGTGTAGACTATACCCTGCGGTTGCAAGTCAGTCCCGATAGTCAACCCGTAGCTGTGGCGCTGATTGAAGCGAAAAAAGAGGACTTGCCAGCGAATCACGGTTTAGAGCAGGTCAAGCGTTACGCCAAGGGGTTGAATGTTCCCTTCTTGTTCTCTTCTAACGGTCATTTATTTGTCGAGTACGATTGCATCACGGGCATCACGTCCCATCTGCGACCCTTGGCAGAATTCCCCACACCCGCTGAACTTCGCAGTCGTTACGAACAGCACCTGGGCTTTAGTCTGGATGAACCCGCTGCCCGTCCTCTGCTAACGCGCTACCGAGGTGGGGAAAGCGCACGACGGTATTATCAAGACGCGGCTATCCGTGCCACATTGGAAAAGATTGCTCAGTGTGAGACGCGATTCCTGCCGAAACGAGCGCTGTTATCGCTGGCGACCGGGGCAGGTAAGACGTTTATCGCCGTGAATATTCTGAGTCGGATTGCCGACGCGGGTCAACTGAGACGGGCGCTGTTTGTGTGCGATCGCGACGAACTGCGTTCTCAAGCAGCAGCGGCTCTGCAAATTATCTTTGGTGCCGATGCCGCTACGGTTTCCGCAGGTGACCCGAAAAAGAATGCCCGGATTCTGATTGCTACCTATCAAACCCTGGATGTCGATAATGAGGAGGACACTGCTAACTTCCTCACCACCCATTACCCAGAGAACTACTTCAGTCACATCATTATAGATGAGTGCCATCGGTCAGCTTGGGGTCAGTGGTCGCAGGTACTCACCCGCAATCCCGATGCTGTACAGATTGGTTTGACTGCCACACCGCGTGAGCTGGAGGTTCCCGAAAACACCAGGGAAAGTCAAGCCGATGCTCAGATTACGGCTGATAATATGCGGTATTTCGGTGAGCCTGTCTACGAATACGACATTGCTCAAGGCATTGAGGATGGCTACCTCGCCGCCTGTGAAATCCAATGCAGCCAGGTCAGTCTGGACGATACGGGCATCACAATTGAGGATATCTTAGCCCGAAATCCTGTAGACGCCGACACGGGACAACCCATCAGTGAGGCAGAGTTACGCAAACTGTACGAACACACCAGCTATGAGAACCGCATCCTCTTACCAGACCGCGTGCTGGCGATGTGTCGGGATTTGTTTAATTATCTGTTGTCAACCGGAGGACCAGAGCAGAAGACAATTATCTTCTGCGTGCGCGACCGCCATGCAGATGATGTAGCTACTGTAATGAATAACCTGTATGCCCAGTGGTGTCAGGAGAACGGCTTTAAGCGCGTTGAACCCTATGCTTTCAAATGTACCGCGAAGGGTTCTGGCAGTACTTACCTTGCTGACTTAAAGGGCAGTTCGCGATCGCACTTTATCGCCACTACGGTTGACCTGCTGACGACGGGGGTTGATGTCCCGGTGGTGCGGAATATCGCCTTTTTCAAATACGTCAACTCTCCCATTAGTTTTTATCAGATGGTAGGACGGGGTACCCGTCTGGATGCGGCGACACAGAAGCTGATGTTTCGCGTCTATGACTATACCAATGCTACCCGGCTATTCGGTCAGTCCTTCTTGAGTCGGTTAACAGCGCGGCGCACGTCCACCGGGGGGGAGGGGACACCTCAACCAACGGGTGAACGACAACAGCAGCGTACCATTTTAGTGGAAGGTTTTGATGTCAAGATTACCCCAGCAGGGCGCTACATTCTGACGATGGTGGACGGTCAAACTCTGCCCGTAACTATAGAGGAGTATAAGGAACGCTTGGCACAGAAGTTAGTGGAAACGGTGCCGAATCTCACGGATTTTCGCACGATTTGGGTGAATCGAGAGGAACGCAGACAGGCGATCGCTCAATTACCGGATGGGGGACGTTCTCCCCTGGTAGTGCGTGAGGTGGAGGATTTGGAAGATTGCGACCTCTATGATGTGCTGGCAGAGTTGGGCTATGGGTTGAATCGGCGTACTCGCATGGAACGAGTCGAGGCGTTTGCTTACAAGCACGTTGACTGGTTAAATGAGATGCCTGCACCCACAGCAGCTACGGTGAAGGCGCTAACCGCCCAGTTTACCCGTGCTGGCACTGAAGGGTTGGAGAATTCTAAGATTTTCCAGACGCCAGAGGTGAGAAAGGCTGGCGGGTTGGATGCGTTGAAGGTGTTGGGTAAGCCTGCTGATGTGTTGCGGGAAACGAAGGTGAGGTTATTTGCAGCGTGATAACAACTGAATTAATAAGCCAACAGGAGGATAAGAGGGAACTGCCTGATGGTTGGCGATGGGTCAAGTTAGGGGATGTGTGCGAGATAGTAATGGGACAATCCCCAGTCGGCACGTCCTATAACTCCCTTGGAAAGGGTGAACCTCTACTCAATGGACCAAGTGAATTTGGGTCAGTTCATCCAACTCCAGTTCAATGGACAACTGACCCAACCCGTTTTGCTGAACCGGAAGACATTCTATTTTGTGTTCGTGGTGCGACAACTGGACGTAAAAATATAGCCGACCAGCGCTACTGCATTGGACGAGGACTAGCAGCAATTCGAGGTAAGTCAGGACAGGCAATCAATGAGTTTTTATTCTTTTTGTTGGATGCTGTGACTTCTACCTTACTTCGGGAGACGGCTGGCTCTACCTTTCCTAATCTTCCTGGGGAAAAGCTTGAACGTTTTAAAATCCTCCTACCGCCATTTGATGAACAGAAGCGCATAGCGGCAATTTTGAATGAGCAGATGGAAGCGGTGGAGCGATCGCGTCAAGCAACCCTAGCCCAGTTAGAAGCAGCCATTGCTCTCCCCGCTGCCTACCTCCGTGCCGTATTCAATAGTCCAGAGGCTCAGAAGTGGGAAAGGAAACAACTAGGGGAACTTGCTCAATTTAAGAATGGGATTAATTTTACTGGTGACCAGAAAGGTCAAGGCACTTTGACTGTTGATGTTTTGAATATGTACTCAGACAGTGTTTATATCCAAATGGATAAGCTCTATAGAGTAGATATTAGAATTTCTGACGAATATTTACTCCATCCTCAAGACATTTTGTTTGTGCGTTCTTCTGTAAAAGAAGAAGGGGTAGCTTGGTCAGCTTGCTTTTCAGAGTACACCGAGCCTATTACATTTTGTGGTTTTCTCATCCGAGCGAGGCTAATTGAAGCAAATATACACCCGGAATTTTTAATTTATTATCTTCGTCAAGATTCTCTTAGGAGCTTGCTTATATCAAAGTCAGGAAGAGGAACAATCACTAATATCAATCAAGAGAATTTGAAAACTGTTACCGTTCCCACTCCACCCCTTGCTGTTCAGAAGCGTATCACAGCAACTCTCACCGAACAACTGGCAGAAGTTGAACACCTACAAAAATCCCTAAAATATCAACTCGATGCTATCAATAAACTACCAGCCACACTCTTACGTCGTGCCTTTAATGGAGAACTTTAAACCAACATTAGGGAACCCTTACTCATTCCCTGGCAACTCACCAAACTGTTCTTGATAACGCGCTAACAATTCCTCTGGCGTTAAAATCCGATTTCCTCTCTCGTCAAACCAATACAACCACTCGCGCTGTAATCCTCGATGACTGCCGATTCCCCGACCAATTCCCAACCCAATTTCTGGCATCCAGAATGGCTCACCAATTTGACGTTGATAACTTCCATTGACTAACTGATAAACCTCAAACGGTTCCTGTTGGTCTCTGCGCCAAAAATCTGGGTTATAGATGACGTAATATAAAACTCCTAATTTGGCATAAATTGATAGCTTATCGTCATACTCTCCCCCTGGCGTTTGGGAGACTATTTCTAAAACAAAAATGGGAACGATATCATTTTCTTCCCACACCACATAACTTTTACGTAACCGATTTCCCCGAATCCGCTCAACCCCCAAACTCAAGAAACCATCCGGCACAATCGGAACTCTGGGATTGATACCAGTGGTATGGTAAATTCCCATATTGACCCCAAAAAACCAATCAAAGCGCTGACCCAAAATGAAACCGAGAATCAACCCTAATAAATTGGGAACAAGAGTATGAAGTTCATTATCCACAGGCAACCCATCAGAGTCAGGCAATTCATCGCTTGTTGGTAAGCGGAGCTTGGGGTCAGATTGTACCATACCAATATCCCTCTCAACTCTGGTTTTATCTTAACTTAAAGGCACATAACCATTAGATTTGGGTGCTATCTATTTCCATAAATTTCTATTAACAATACTGGTCAATTTAATGGTAGGAACTAGAAAAAAAAGTAACGGCAAAAGCTTCATCACCCAACAAAGCCTGAATAGCTACATTAAAAGCATCTGCGACATCATGCGTCGCTCGAACTGCGCCGGGGCATTACAATACGTTCCAGAACTCACCTGGATTCTATTTTTGCGAATTCTCGACGAGCGAGAACAACAGGAAGCCGAAGAAGCCGAAGCAGTGGGTGAAGACTTCCAGCCGTCCTTAGAGCCACCCTACCGCTGGCAAGACTGGGCATCCCCAGCAGGCACGAAGCGCTTAGAACTCCAGATGGGTGCATTGGGCGGGTTCCTCACCTTTGTTAATAATGATCTAATTCCCCACCTTAGAAAACTGAAGAATCTACCCAACGCCTCCCCCAGACAGAAGATTATCAGTGAGGTGATGTCCGGTGTAGAACGGGTACGCCTGGACACGGAATTCAACCTGCTCAACGTCCTGGATAAAGTTCACGAAATCACCCAAATCGACCCGACTCATATCTTCCCCATCTCTCAAGTCTATGAAGGACTGCTGCTCAAGATGGGAGAGAAGAATAACGACGGCGGACAGTTCTTTACCCCCCGCGAGATTGTCCGAGCGATGATACAAGCGATTAATCCCCAAATCAATGAAAAGATTTGCGAAAAGATTTACGACCCCGCCTGTGGTACGGGCGGCTTCTTAGCTCAAGCCTACGAGTACATGAGAGCCGCGTTGGGGGATGAAATTACGGGTGAACAGCTAGAAACTCTAAAACTCCACACCTTCTACGGACGAGAAAAGGAAAACCTCATTTATCCCATTGCCCTCGCCAATCTCGCTTTACATGGTGTTGACCAGCCGAACCTGTGGCATGGTAACACCCTCACTGGTGGGGCGAACTATGCTGATTTATTCCAAGGGGCACCCGCGCTGTTTGATGTGATTCTGACCAATCCCCCCTTCGGCGGTAAGGAACACAAGGAAGTTCAGGCGCAGTTTGCTTACAAAACCAGTGCCACTCAGGTACTCTTCCTCCAGCACGTCATCAATAGCCTGAAGCCGGGGGGACGATGTGGCATTGTCCTCGATGAAGGGGTGTTGTTCCGCACTAACGAAACCGCCTTTGTCCAAACCAAGCGCAAGCTGCTGGATGACTGCGACCTCTGGTGTATCGTCAGTCTACCTCCAGGAACGTTTGTGGCAGCGGGGGGAGGAGTCAAAGCCAATATCCTGTTCTTCACCAGGGGTAAGTCTACCGAAAAGATTTGGTACTATGACCTGTCTGATATCAAAGTCGGCAAGAAAACCCCGCTAACAATGGCTCGCTTTGAGGAGTTTTTGAAGCTGCTGCCTCAGAGAGCGGATAGCGATCGCAGTTGGACAGTCACCCGTGAGGAAATAGAGGCGAAAAACTACGACCTCAAAGCGGTCAACCCGAACGCCAAGACAGAAGAAGACACCCGCACGCCAGGGGAACTGCTGGACTTCATTGAGATGAAAGGGATTGAGGTCACGTCATCCCTGGCGGTGCTGAGGAAATGGGAGAAGTAACGCAATCGTCTGTTGCTAGGGTAGTGCTAGGAACGGCGAAGTAGATAAAGACCCAAGCCGAGAACTGGCAGATTATCGCCTTAGCAACTACATCTGCTGGCAAACCTTCTTTGGTGGTTACTTTGGAAAAAAAGCAGCAGGCGAGATATGGAAGAACTCACCCATTTTCTTGATGTGGTTAACTGTAAGTTGGCGCTGTCCACTCAATACAGCAGACACAATAGATTCAGTTTTAAAGATAGGAACAAGGTCTTTTTGCCGTAAACCAAATTCTACGAGCAAGGCTTTTAATAGCTCTACACCATAAATATCGGGAATAGGCTCTTGAGTTTCTTCGTATTCACGAACCAATGTGCCTAATACGTTGAGGTATTCACGTTCATCAGAAGTCAATTCCCCTTTATCCAGCAGAGAATCAATCACTTCTTGAGTTGCCAGTAATTCTGATTCAGAAGTGATGGGGCGCGGGGGAAAAGCTTTAAGCAATTCAACATAATTACTAGAGTAAACCATTTAATTTTTTGCGATAAACCTTCTTAATCGAGTCTTGGGGATGGCAAATCATTTAGATTTACAATCCCCAGCCTCTATTTAAGCTCTGTTAAGAAAACAAAGCTTATTAATCAATACCACGTATCCTTTTTCCAAGCTTCTTCGTCATATTCAGCGTGAGTAAGGATATTACGAATGAATATTTTTTTGTATTTATAGTCTATGAATGTAATCAATCGATATTTGTTACCTCCAATATTAAAGATAATGAAGTTACCAACTTGGTCTGCTGAGGAAAATACTTCTTTTACCTCAACAATATTTTGCCAATCGGTTGTTTCGGCTACTTTACACCACAGTTGAAGAGAAGTTTTGGAGCTGGGGTGCTTTTCCCAAAACTTCTTGAGTTTGGATGTAGAGATGATATGCATTTACGGGTTTTCCTCTAGGACAAATTTTGATAGTCATTGGTTTACCTCGTGTGTTTGTGATTTTCTACTTCTCACATCCCGCACTTTACCTAGCACATCTAGCAATTGGGGAATTGCGACAAGGGGCTAAGGATTTAGGTATCTAAATCCTTAGCCCCAATTTCCAAAGGGCAGGATTTAGGCATCTAAATCCCCAACCCCCAATCTCAACTCCAAAATTGCTAGGTGTGATATGTAAGGGGGGATGCGATACTCTTCTAACTTAGCAAATTGCGAAGTTAGGGTCAAGGTACGAAGCAAATCAAAAACCTAATGTCCATTTCTTAGGGAATGTCGTAGGGCACAATGGCGGGTATCCTTCCCTAAGAAGCGATGCCCAAGACAATATCTCTCGATGCGATCGCACAAATGAACCGAAGGAAATTCATCGCTTTATGACAAAACAACTAGTGCAAGAAGGCAGAAGTAAGGAGGCAGAAGGCAGAAGGGAAGAAAGTTTGTACAGTAAGGTTTTTAACCTTTTTTCAGTGGTGGGTTATTTCTGCCGCACTGCACTAGCTTTAGCATCCAAATTTGGATATTACACGCGATGATTCCTCTGTTAGCAATGTGCTAAAACGGCAATAATTGCCGTTTTGCCCCACGTCTTACTCAAAACCTTCGGTTTTGATATGCAATAAGGACACACTGGAGGCGAAGCTTATTGAGAATGCGATCGCATCAAAGCCACAGCTATCACAGTCGTACTTTTGCAATTGAGTCGCCATCATGTGAACTCTAGACCAAGTTGGGTGATTTTGGCAGTCGCTTGGAGATGACGAAACTCAACAGGGAAGAAAAGTTTCACCCAGTCCTTCACCCAGGTCAGCTCATCCTTAGAAAACTCGCCTCCATTATCCCGATTGAGGGCAAACAAATCTTCTACGGTATTTGAAGCTCGGAACGATTCACGAATTGCCAGCGATCGCTTTTGGCTGGAACGCTCATTATCTGATTTGGGATTGGGGTAGGGCAAGACTTTGTTGTACGTCCCCCAACCATTAAGCTCATCGACCGCTGGCACCTGTAGCGGTTCTGTGGTGGGTGGAAGTATTTCAGGCAATGTAGAAGGCGATGTAGATGCAGCTTCACAGCTAGATTCTTTACTGGGAGCCAATTCGGGAGCAATGTAGATTTCTTCCGGCAAAACTTTTAAATTATCCGGTTTATCTTGCTCTTCTACTTGTAGCGCTTTTTTGTTCTCTAAAAAGTTTGGCAATTCATCTACATTACCTTCACTCGCCTTGTGCTGTATGAGTTTCGTAGCTTCATTCGTATCTTCAGATGAAGTACACAATGCAGATGGGATTTTTGATTCTGGAGGTGCAAAAAGCTCCTCAATCCACGGTTTATCGTCATCAGAGCCACCTTTACGCAACCGGATACCACGGATTATTGTTCCCGCTGCTTTGCGATCGCGAACTACATCCTCCCAGCCCATTACTTCATTGGCTATTTGCAAGAGGTTAGAGCTTAACTTCTTGTCGGCAACCGCCTTCTGCCCTGAATCACCGCAGCAATCCCGATAGTCCTCATATAGATCGCTGAGGAATTCATAACTATCAGGGTCATGAATAATTCGCTGGTTCGCCCAGGCAGCAACCGAGTTGACTTCACACTTCAACAGCCAATCTTCTCTTTTGAATTCTGGGATTTCAGCTTCTCCGATTCCTCGGATACGCTGGGTTACTTCGTCATCCGGCATTGCTAAGGCAACCGATGTTAGTGCGGTTAATTCACTTTCTAATACCTTCTCGATGGCGGCACTCCTCTTGTAGGAAGGAATTTTATTGTTGAATATGTTTAGGCACATTCTTCTGTCCAACCCGCTGGTATCTCCCGTGAAAATTGAAGAGTTGGACGTGATAACGAGAGTTCCATAAAAACGTGAAGCTGAGGGGGATTTATATATCTCTCTGTAAGACATCGTATCGCCCCCTGTATACGCCTTTACGTCCCCGTACTTTCCTAGTTGTTTGTCTTCATCCGGGCAAGTTACTAATTGCATATTAATGTTTTTGGCAATCTCGTAATCGTCTCCTAATTTTTCCAATCGGCTAGATGTATGATTTTCCTGCCCAACAATCTTCTCCAATAGTCGGCAAAAAGTTCCTTTGCCTGTCCCTGGTTTCCCAACTAAATACACGAACATCTGCAAATCATAGAAGCGGAACTTGATTACCCCGTTCACTATTGCCAGTAGCTTAAGAACTTTGCTCTCATCATTGTTCATTGCTTCCATTGCCCATTGGTAAAATGCGGGACAATTATTGGCTAATAACTGAATTGGAGTTGGGGCTTCAGTACTAAGAGTTAATGGGCGGTAATCACGTTGTAAGTGAGATATAAAGCGGAATCCAGGGCTGTGCTTGTGGATTTTGCCTGTCGCTACTTCCAAAACTCCATTGTTAAAGGCAATCCAATTCTTCCTGTCAAAGGTATTCCATTTCTTGACCCGCAACTGCCACTCTAAAAGTTCTGCTACATTCTTTAGGTAAGAAGGAGTGTTATATTCAATACCTCTACTTTCTACGGTATCGAAGAGTAGCTTCATAAAATCTTTAATGCTGAAGGCTTCCCAAATCTTTCCGTTAAAGACTCTCCATGTGTCTTGTTCTCCATGAAAAGCCCATTTCGGTTGATATTCCTCTGCAAGTTTTGTGGCTAATTGTTTTGGTGTAGGAGGTTTCTTAGCTTTTTTGATTTCATCTTCAGACGGTGCTTTGTATTGCTCTGAAATATCAGCTAATACCTGCCTGAAAGTTTCTATCCCTTTCTGTTTTATGTAATCATCCATCCCTTTACCGTCGTCTACTGCCCACTTGCCAGTAATTGAGTAGAGAGGGACATCAAACTTTCTTAATTGATGTATTAGCTTCCTTTCCGCTTCAACTACATTTTTGTTGGCAACACAATCAGCATCAAAGGCAGTGATAAAACCAAATCCTGCTTTAGCAAACTTTTCTAAGGAAGGAACTAAGTATCGCTTCCCTTGCGGGTCATTCTTGCTGCTGGTTAACCCCATCTCTACACCTAAGAGTGCGATTGTCGGGAGTCCATTAGATGTACCTGCAATCGCCTTGAACAGCCCTTCAGTGACAAGTAGGCAAGGATGCCCCTGAACCTTATAAGCACGTTCCTTAAGGGCTTCCATGTCTCGCCAGAATGCTTTATCGCTGGGATGGCTAGGAAGGATGGCATCGTAATCACCAGCGTATTCTTGAGGTGTGCGGTACTTAGGTGCCCTCTTCTTACCTGCTGACGTGTCGTGACCAGACAACCACGGGCGATCTGGCTTGAACTGAACTTGCCAGCCATCGCCTTGTAGAAGGATTCCAGGGGATTTTGCCGGATATCCTAATAGCTCGGTTGCCTTGTGGATACTAATGGAGCGACAGTTGGCGACTACCCAATCTAGAGGGAGCGATCGCTTTTCAATCAATTCCTTGTAGTGTGCTGCTAGTAAGGGATTAGGACATTCAAGTGTTGCGGTTGATGCTTGATTTGATACAGTAATAGTAGTCATGGGTTCCACTCATGAAAAATACAAGGAAGAGCGGTTCTGGTACGTCGCTAAACATTGCCGGAGCCGTTCTTTTTAATTTATTTGTGAAAAGATTTTACTCTTTAATCCGCATCGTCATCATCATCTTGCAGTTCAGATAACTCCTGTTTTGAAGTTTCCTCTGCTGTTCCTGCCTGGATTCTGTCCCACATTTCCTCGGATGAAATATTACGTCTCCTTGCTAGGTAGCTAACTCCTTCCTGAATCTGCTCTTTCTTTTCCACTAGAGAAGTTTGAAGGATGAATCTAGCTTGTGCAGATAGAGTATTTCTGGCTAAGAAGGCATCAGCTTTGAGCAAATGTTCGTAGTATTCACTCAACGGAGCCATCTTAAAGCGTTCGTCTTTCTTCGCACTCATAGTCTCAGGCACTTCTATGTGTCCCTTTGGCAGGGGTAGCCAATTATGCTCCAAAACAAGGGGTAACTCCATATAAATCTTGATAAAAAAGTAGTGGATACCGTTTGGACAGAAAATGTTACGTCCGTGTCCCATAATGCTATCATTGCGCTTAGGTAGAGGAGAAAATTTCACAAAAACAAATCGCTGGAGTGATTGGTGCGTAAGGCAGTGCATCACTTCGGAGGAGATTTTTTTGTCTTTTTTTCCGCCAATGCAAAGGCAATGCATCTGCAATCCGTTGCTGTATGCGTAACTAATGCGCTTAGGAGGCAAACATAAACGCTCATGCATTACCAACGTCATCATCCTGCGGTATTGCACCGTGATGACTAATCGCTAAATAAGGAGGTGATCGTACTGGCTACGATATCCGATGCACGTATTGAATACGAATTGATTTTTGGTCGCTGCACTGATAACCATTGGCGGAAGATTCAGAAGATTTTGCAAAAGAATCAGATGGAAGTTACGCCTAAAAACGTCAAATTTTTCGCAGAGATTAGAAAAATAATTCCAAGATGTGCGATTGGTGTTGATGGAATTCTTACGTGTTACTCCAAAGCAGAGAAACTATTAAGCAATACATCCAAAAACATCACCGGAGTAGAAGTTTTAAATCTACTTTCTACTTATGGGATAAAACCACATCAATCTACTGTGACGAGATGGTTTCGACACTTAGGAGGATATAAACGCGATCGAGAATATTCGCCAGAAGATTTAAAGCCAATTCTCACGAATGCATTCATCTACAAAGCTATCCACGCTCACGATTTAGAGGAGTTGTCCTCATGAAGACTTTCGTTAAGCGTCTACAAACCCGTGCCAGCAGAAAAGGAATTAAAGTTTCCCTGCAACAAGTTCGGGACATTTATCAAGCTGTTGTGACTGACCTAGAAAGTCCAACAGAGGAGGAGATGAAGATAGTTTTATCTAAGCTGGAATTGTCCACTCAAAACGTATGCGAGTTAGTAGCAATACCTGAACCTGCAATTACTGAAATCACAGAGGAAAGTAATGCCGATGTTTGGGAGTTGGTACAGCCAGAAGAGAACACGATCGCACTTGACCCAGCAGAGCCAGCAGAGGAAAGCTTAGCTATTGGTGTACAAGAATCTTCCGAGGTACTCCCTAATGAAGAGGTGACCTACTTAGATCGCAGTGAACCGCAACGGGCATTAGAAAAAACTGGTGGATTGACATTGCAGGAGACAGATAAACGCTCACTTATCCAGCAGCAAGCCTCATCATTAAGCGTCGAGTTAGATACTGCGGAACTAACCACGGTAGCTGGACATATTGCAGATAATTATAGCAGCTTTGAAGATGCGTGTCGTCGTATCCAGTCCGTAATCCTCATGGTATTAG